>NZ_SDIG01000016.1:0-70181 GCF_004122755.1 Streptomyces sp. TM32 | reverse complement strand
GGTCTGTCCCTCGGCCGATACCGCGCGCCTGTCCCACGGCTCGTGCCGCAGGCACTTAAATATCGGAGCGTGACTAGAGAGCCGCAGCGCTTCACGATCTTTTTGGTCCCCGAACATGTCGAGGACAGAGGCGGCGCCTCCGTGGAGGACTCAGCCGTACGCTCGGCGGTCGTCGAGGCGACGGGTGAAAAGGGAGCCTCCGGCTATCCCCGCTACATCGGGCACGGGATGGTGGCCGACATCGACCCCAGTACGCGCACGGTCGAGGCGCTGCTCGTCGACGGTGCGGAGCTGGACTACGGGCTGACCGCCTTGGTCACCCCCTGATCGCCGCGATCAGGCGCCTGCCCATGAAGGTGACCGGTGCCTGCCGTGGCGTGGGTCAGGCTGTCGTGAGGTGGCGCCGGGCAGGGCGGGGCCCGGCGCCGCGTGCTGCCGCACCGACATGAGGGTGCGGAAGGAGTTCCGCGTCAGCCCCGCCCCAGGACGCAGAACTCGTTGCCCGCCGGGTCGGCCAGGACGACCCAGGAGACGTCACCCTGGCCCACGTCGGTCCGTACCGCGCCGAGGCCTTCGAGGCGGGTGACCTCCTGCGCCTGGTCCTCGACGGGGTCGGACATCACGTCGAGATGGATGCGGGACCATACGACCTCGTCGTCGGGCGTGCGGCGGAACTCCAGGTACGGCCCGACTCCCTTGACGGAGCGCAGCAGGGCGCGGTCGTCGGTCAGCTCGTGGACGGTCCAGTCGATCGCCTCGCCCCAGAACCGGACCATGGCCCGTGGGTCGGCGCAGTCGACGACCACGGCGGCTATCGGCCCGGTGTCCCGGTAGAGCTCCCGGGGCTCCAGGACGCTGAACACGTTGCCTTCCGGGTCGGCCAGCACCGTCCACGGCACGTCGCCCTGGCCCACATCGGCGGGCGTCGCCCCGAGCTCCGTCAGACGTGCGACCAACTCCGCCTGATGGGCGTCGGAGGTGGAGGCGAGCTCGAGGTGCACGCGGTACCTCACCGTCTCCGGGTCCGGGACGCGGACGAGATCGATGCAGAGGGCGGACGGGTCCGGCCAGTCGAAGCCCACGGGTTCCAGGTTGGTGACGCCGGGTCCTTCGCTGGAAACCTCCCAGCCGAGCACCTCCGCCCAGAACTGGCCGAGCGCCGAGTCGTCCCGGGCCTTGAAGTTCACCTGAACAAGTTGCAGCGTCATGCCGCACACCCTAGGCGATCCCCCTCGGGCAGGCGTGCGAAATTTGGCCTGCCGCGCGCTCACCTGACGATGCGTCCGAACTCTGTGTCACTCCTCTTCGTGCTCCTGCCTGAGGGAAGGTCAGAGTCCGGGGGGTGTGTCGTCGGTCGCCTCGTCATCCGGTGCGTAGCTCGCCGGCGGGTCGAACCTTCTCAGCAGTTCCTCGGCTGTCTCGTTCCGGTCCTGTGTCTTGATGATCTCGGCGATCTGCTTGGCCAGCATCCCCCGCCGGACGTCTCCGTCCGTGAAGCCCATGCCGGCGAGGAAGGCTTCGAAATGGTCAGCGGCTGTCGGCTCGCGTTCGAATGAGGCGGGCGGCGCGTCCATGGCTTTCAGGTCGGGACGTTCGCTCTGTGGCTGAGGGATGAGATCCCGCAGTCGTTGGGGCACATCGGTGTCGTTGGCGGCGGACGTGAGCTGGGCGAGAAGACCGAGGTCCGCCACGGTCTTCTCCACGTGATCGTCGTTCTTCGCGAGCCACCAGACCACCGCGCTGCCGGTGTCCTTGAGCACGTCCTCGCCCAGGTACTCGCGCTTGCTCTGTTCGTACTTCCGTTGGTGTTCCCAGACCGCCTTGTCCTTGCGCACTTCAGCGAGTTTGGTCAACCGCTCCTGATCGTGTTCGCGCAAGGTGAGCGTGACACCCTCCGCCATGACCTGGAGGTGGCCGGTGCGGTCCGGGCGCATCGTGCCGAGTGCGCCACTCAGCTCGTGCTGGACGAGTGAAGCCCGGCCGGGCTCCCGCCGCTCTGTGAGCGCGCGGGCACGGTCCAGCACCGCTTCGACGGCGAGGCCCGCCGGGCTGACGACGGGGCCGTCGCCGGGGGCATCGAGGGGGTACCACCGTACGGTCGCGGAGAAGAGGAAGTCGTAGTCGGCCCATTGGCTGGGCACCGCCACGTTGCTGACGCGCTGTTCCCTGCGCTCGATGGGCACCGCGGTGCGTTGCTCCTCGACATCGACGGGTACGGAGCCACGCCGCATCACAGCGATCTTGAAGGCTGTCGCAGGCACTCCGACGACGAGAACGGCGAGGGTCGCCCACGCCCAGGGGGGCCACTCCTGCGTCAGGCCGAGGATCGTCAGCAGCAGAGCGCACAGGATGGTGAGGAAGACGGTCGTCGTCTTGCAGCCGGTCGTCATGGTGCGGTCCCCCTGGGTGGTGTCGGTCGAGAGCGGGCGGCTGACGGGCCAAGGCCCTGCGCTACGGAAATCTTCTGGAGCAGGCGGTCGGTGGTGGCGACGCCGCGTGCCGGGCCACCGGAGGCGGTGGGTTCCGCTGAGCGGGCCACGGCGTACAGCGTCGCGAGGCGTTTGCCGTCCCCGGCGGCGGCGCCGACCAGCAGGTCGAGCAGCAGGTCGTGGCGATCGCCGGTGTCGGACGCGATGTGCAGCCAGCGCTGCGCGTACGGCTGCCAGTACGACTGCGGCAGCTGGGCGAACACCTCCCGCCAGCCGAAGGTCACACAGCCCTGTATGTAGTCCTCGTCCGCCAGCGCGCGGGGCGCGCCGCCGGGGTCCGTCAGCGGCACCGGGTCGCAGATCCGCAGGAAGAGACGGGCGTCAGCGGCTGGAACGGACGAATGCCGGGTGAGGCGGGCGAGCAGGCGGCGCCTGAGCCTGCTGCTCGTCGTCACCAAATCGCTCAGGGCGTCCAGTGCGGGCGTGCCACCGCGCTCTCGCCGGGCGAGGTGGTGCAGCCGAACCATTGCCTGGTCGGGGTGCGTCGGCGCGATCACGTCGGTGCAGACGCGGAGCAGGACGTGCGCGAGATTTCCCGACAGTTGCTTCTCTCTGCACCATGTACGGATCAGCTGCCGGAAATCCCCGCCGTACCGCTTGTTCTCCAGGCCGCAGGTGAGTGCGTGGACGGCTGCCTCCGGACGAGCCCGGCTCGTGGTGTCGGTGGCGGCCCATTCCTCGGCCAGGTTCGCAAGCTCCCTCCACTTCCCGGTGCGCAGATACTGGTCGGCGAGCCGTTTCACCAGCTCTCCGCGGAGGTCCGAGGTGACGTGCGGATCGACCAGCTCCGCGGTCCGGGCGGCCCAGGTGCTGAGAGGGAGCCTGAGGTCGGGCAGATGGTCCCAGAAGTGGGCGCGAACGGCGGCGTCGAAGTCCAGCTGGTCGAACCGGACGTGGCCGTCCCGCCCGGCCGACGCGGAGATCTCCTTCAGGCGCGCGGCGAGGTCCTTGCCTTCGATGGAGGAAAGCGTGCTCCGAGGGGTCTTGAGGGTGCGGAGCAGGAGTTCGGTGGCGTGGTGGATCACGTCGGCGTGCGCGCCGTGCAGCATGGCCGTGGTGCACAGCAAGGCTCGCTGTGACGCCTCAGGCTGTTCGGCGACGAGGCCGGCGACCTCTTGTCGCCAGGCCTTCCGCGCGTCACGAGCCTGCTCGCACCAGCCGGCGAAATCGTCGGGTGACCGATGCTCCGTACGGGCCCGCCGCACGCGGTCTGCGAAGTCCGCGATCTCTTCCATCGAAGGCTGCTCGTGCAGGAAATCCGCCAAACCGGGCGCGGACTGCAGGTACTCCTCATGCGGTATCTGATGGAGTCGTAGGTGGCGCCGGAACACCTCCTGGGCGGGAGGGCGGGAGATTTCGGCACGGTAGATCTGGAGGTCGGATTCCAGAGTGCCGTCGTACGGCATGACGACCACCAGGTGGGCCTGCTGTTCGTGTACGGCTTTGCGGAGCGCGGACAGGTCCCTGCGGTTCCTCGCCGTCCATCCGGCGCCGTCGGCCTCGGCAAGGTCCAGTAGCAGCCGGTCACCGACGCCGACGAGCCCGGGATCCGTGAGAGTGGCCTCTCCTTCGTCGCCGGGCAGCAATTCGCGGAAGATTCCGGAGTCCCGGTGAAGTTCGTACAACAGGACGCGTGCCGCGGCGGTTCTGCCGCTCCCCGGCCGACCATGCAGGATCACCGTGCGGCGCTCCGCCAGCAGACGCCGTGCCTCGCCCATCCCCTCTGGGTCGACGAACCGCTGTCTGAGCAGCCGGAGTTGGTCGTCGGCGATGCGGCGGGGACTTCGGCGGGCCGTCTGTTGCCCGAACGGGCTTGTGGTGTAGCTGTTGTAGACGTAGTGGTGGTTGTGCATATCGCCGTAGCCGGCATGTACCGAGCCGGTGGAATGGTCGATCCGTGTGAACGTTTCGTTCACCGCTCGTCGTCCTCGCTCTGCTTCGGACCGCCGAACCGGTGCCGGATGTCTCCGTGATGGTTGCCTTCAATATTCGTCATGCCGTCGCCCGAGTAGTGCCGGCCGCCCGACACATGGCGGGAATTCTGATAGAGGTTGCCGCTGCCGGAATGCACGGGGCCGGTCGAGCCCTTGATAACGGTGCCGCCGACGTCTCCGGTGAAGTCCCGGCTCTGCACGGCCGTTCCGTGGATGTCACCGGCCGAGTTGGACACCGAGCCAGGGTCGCGGACCGGTGCCTCGGCGTGTTCGAGGTCATGCAGCTCGGGAACCATCTCGGCCACCAGGTCACCGAGGCGCCTCAGATCGGCTTCGGCGTTCTGCGTGTCCAGCCGCACGGACTGCAGCTCGGCCAGCCGCGCCAGCTCGTCCGGCAGATCGTCCTTCTTCAGGCGTTCCGTCGTCCTGCCCGCCAGGACGGGGATCACCGGAAGTCCGCAGGCGAACGCCTCCAGGATCTCCTTCCGCACCCAATCCTCCGGGTCGCCGAGGGCTCGGAAGTTGATCCAGTCGGCCCCGATCACCGCCAGAAGCAGTGCGCTGCGGCGCAAGCTAGTGAGCAGGGCGTCGGGATAGGCGGTGCCGGGAGGGATGGACTTCGAGGCGCGGAAGGCGCGGTCCTTCCCGAAGCGGTTGGAGAGTTCGTTGTCGATCAGGGCGGCGGTTTCATTGCCGTCGCCCGTCCGGTAGTTGATGAACACATCAGCCATGGGAGTTCCTCCTCAGGAATGGGTGAAGCGGGTTAACGTGCCCAGGCGTGGCGCCAGTTGGCGCACCGGAGCGTGATTCGAATGGCGGGCCAGGACACGGGCGAGGCGCCGGAGGTCGATCGTGACGGTCGCGGAGCGTACGGCCGCTACCCCATCGAGCAGTGACGTCGTCAAGGTGCAGGCATGGTCGATCTCGCCGTCCGCCGCGTAGGCGAGCGCCCGTCGTACGCCGTAACGCACCTGCGTCCGTACCGCGTCGGGCGAGACCGCCGCGAGCTGCCGGTTCAGTTCCTCGGCCGCCTCCCGCGGGCGTCCCAGGTCGAACAGACACCAGCCGGTGACCATGCTGACCGAGTCGGGCAGATGCATGGGGCCGATCACCGGTGCGTCGGCATCGCCATCCTGGCGGGCGAGCAGCAACCGGGCCTCGTCCAGGGCCCGCTGACAGGCGTCGCGGTCGCCCGCGAGCGCATGGCCCTGTGCCTCGCGCTGTGCCGCAAGCCCGCGGATCCGGGGCGGGAGGGTGCCGCACTGCGCCCGCTGTGCCAGCGCGACCGTCTGCTCGGCGTCGTCCTGGTACATCGTGACCAACGCCCGGCGGACCAGGGCATAGCCGGCCAGCGCCCGGTCACCACCGGCGGCGGCAAGGTCCACCGCACGCTGGGTCCACCACAGTGCCGCCTGTTCGTCTCCGGTCTCCTGCACCAGCCAGCCGACGTATTCGGCGTACCGGGAGCCGAGCGCGAGCAGCTCCCCGCGGGCGGGGGAATCGGCATGCGCCGAGAGTTCCCGCAGCGTGTGGGTCTGCGCGATCAGGCCGGGGAGAAGGACGCCGGGCTCGACGCTCTGGCCGAGCCGCCGATAGTGCGTGAACAGGGAGCGGGACGCCTCCAGCATTCCGGCCCCCGTTGCCTGCGGGACCGGGCCCGCACCGCCGGTCTGCCATCTCATCAACGAGGCGGCGCCGGCGGCCACGACCTGGCGGCGGCCCAGGGTCTGGAACCGGCCCGAGCCGTCCGGTGACAGTTGCATCGTCCACTCCTCCTCATCGATTCCGCCTTCTGCCGGTTCGTCCGGTGTGCCGGCACCGGATGCGGCGACCAAGGCGATCAGTGCGCCGCCGGCCCGGAGGGCGGCGTCACACAGCCGGGCGAGATCGCGGCTGGGCGCCTTGATGCCTCGTTCGACCTTGCTCAACTGCGCCTTGCTGTAGTGCACGGCGGAAGACAGCGCGGTGAGGCTGAGTCCGGCGTCCAAACGCCGTTTCCTCAGTTCCTCGCCGAACTCGAAGGACGGTTGTGGCACGGGAACCTCCATGACCGTCCATCCGGGCGAACGGGGTGCGCACGAAAGCGTGCAGCAGCCCCGGCCGGACGGACAAGGCGATCGGTGCTGTTTCCCGTTTCCTTCTCCGCAGGTGAGGCGCGGTATTCCCGGGAGGGCGTGGTGCGTTCACCGTCCGGCGTGGCGAGCCCGCGCGTCCACGACGTCACCCGCGGACCCGAGGTCGGCCGTGGACGGGCCCGGTGATGCCGGATGCCGCGTCCGACGGAGGTCTGGCCGACGGCTCGGACCGCGGGGGAGCTCCCACCGGGGCCGCGGGAGAGCCACCGCCGGGCGGCCACGGTCTTCTCCACGTGATCGTCGTTCTTCGCGGGCGGCCGCCCCCAGAGATCTCTCCGGCCAAGCCGGCAGCAGGGGCTCACAGTCGAGCACTCACGGCGAGCGCCCACGGTCGGGCCCTCACGCCGCAACGAACCGGCGAATCAGCAGACCGGTTTCGGTATTTCGCAAGGTCGAATTACTCATTCCGTGAGTGTTATTCGGCCTCAGTGGCCGATACTCATCACTGCGGCTCGTGATGTGGGTCACGTTTCGGCGTCGATGCGCACATGTTTGTGGGATTTTGACGATGGCTCAAAACCTTCCCTAGCTCAGCAATCTACTATTGCGGTCAAATCGGGTGTCTCGTGCGACGAATTCCCCTGTGAATAGAGTCTTGGCGTCCGGCGGGAGTTCGCCGGTTGCCCTTGGGGCGGAAATTCAGATTCCCTTTCGCGGATTTTTGGATTCCGTTTGCACTGGGCCGTCGCGCTACGGCAAGGGGGTGCCATCATGCGTTACGCGTACTGAGGTAAATGAGGCGTCGGCCGGGGTCTCCGGGCCCCGGCCCGCGCGACTTTTGATGTGCGTGGTCTCGTGTTCATCTCACTCGCTCGGGACGGAATGTGTCTGACTACGATCCGCTTGATGCGGCCACGGTGGCCGATCCGTATCCCGTTTATGAGCGGCTGCGGGAGAATTCGCCGGTGTTTTGGAGTGAGCGCTTCGGTTCGTGGATCGTGACGCGCTACTCGGATTGTCACAGGGTGCTCAGCGACGTGGACGGCTTCGCCAGCGACTGGCGCAGGGCGGGGCATGAGGCGCCACCCACCGCGGCGTTGAGCATGCAGGAACTCGACCCGCCCGACCACACCCCGGTCCGCAGGCTGTTCACCACTGCCTTCCGCGACCAGGACCTCGACGGGATCGCGGCCTTCGCGGTCCGGGACACGGCCGCGGTCTTCGCGCGGCTCGCCGACGCACCCTCCTTCGACTTCACCGCCGAAGTGGCCCGTCCGGTGGCGCTCCAGGCGGTGTGCCGGCTGCTCGGCGTGGATCCCCCGCCGGTCGCCGCCTTCGCCGAGTTGTCCGACGCGCTCGTACGCGGCATGGACGCGGGCTTGCTGCCCGAGGTGCTGGAACCGGCGATGGCGGCCCGAAGCCGGATCAACGAGCTCATGACCGAGTGGTTCACCGCCGGCCGCGGGCCGGGTCTCCTCGCCCAGGTCCTCGACGGCGCCGGCGCCGCGGGCATCACGGAAGACGCGGTGTGGAACAACGTGCGTGTGCTCTTCCTGGCCGGATTCAGCACGACCGTCGGCGCGGCCGCCAACGCCGTGCTCGCCCTCCTCGAACACCCCGGCGCGCTGGAACGCCTGCGTGACCCCGCCCTGTTGGATTCCGGAGTGGAGGAACTCCTCCGGTACGACGGCCCGGTCCAGGGCACCACCCGTGCCTGCGTGGAAACCACCAAGATCGACAGTGTCAGCGTCGAGCGCGGTCAGCTGGTGCTGGCGCTCTTCGGCGCCGCCAATCGCGACCCCGAACGGTTCGCTTCCCCGAACGAGCTGCTGCTCGACCGGCACCCCAACCGGCACCTCTCCCTGGGCTGGGGCCCACATGCCTGCTCGGGCGCACTCCTCGCCCGGATCATCATCCGGGCACTCGTCCAGGAGCTGCTGGCCGCACCCGTGCCCCCGCGACTCGCCGCGCCGCCCGTCAGGGTGCCGCGCGCCACCTTGCGCTATCCGGACCGGCTGCCCGTCACGTTCCAGAACGCTGAGCCTGCACGCTGAGAGTGAGAGCCATGACAACCGACGCCGCAGTCGCATACCACCCACTCGACCCGCACACCCTGCTCGATCCCTATCCGGTGTACGCGTCCCTGCGGGCGGCCGGCGCACCCGTGTGGAACCAGAAGCTCGACAGCTGGGTGCTCACCTCGTACCAGGACTGCCGCCAAGTGCTCCTGGACCACGAGAACTTCGCGGCCGACTGGCGGCGGGCGGGCGAGACCGTCCCCGACCCCGCGCTGGACGTCCACACCATCGACCCGCCCGACCACACCGCGATCTACGGAGTGCTCGCCGCGTCACTGCGGGACATGGCCTCGGACGGCCTCGCCGCCCGCACCAGGGACCACATCGCGGCCGTGCTCGACGCGCGGCCGGACGGGCCCTTCAACGCGATCACCGAGTTCACCGAGCCGCTGGCCCGCTGGTTCATCCCCGAGGCCATCGGGGTTCCGCCCTTCGACCTGGCCACCGTCCGGCCGATGGCCGAGGCCATCACCGCGGCCATGGACTCCGGCCTCAATCCGGCAGCCAGGGAGCCGGGCGTCGCGGCACAGCGTCAACTGGCCGCGATGATCGAGGGCTGGGTGACCGGGATGGACGCCGGCCACCCCATCCGCGCACTGGTGGACAACGCCATGGCCGCCGGCGTCCCACGCCACATAGCGATGAACTCGCTGCGTACCCTCGTCGTCAACGGATTCACCGCCGTACCGGCCTCCCTCGGCAACGCGCTGAACGTGTTGTCCAAGGACGCGAGTCTCCTCGCCGACCAGCTCGGCAGCCCCGAGGCGATCGACCGGGCGCCTCATGAGTTCTTCCGCTACGAGGCGCCGATCCAGGGGACCACCCGGCTGGCCGTCCGGGACCTCGAATTCAACGGTGTGCAGGTGCGCCGCGGCCAGGGAATGCTGATGCTCTTCGCCGCAGCCAACCGCGACCCCGAGCAATTCGACGACCCTGACACGATACGGCTCGACCGGTGGCCGAACCACCATCTCACCTTCGGCTACGGCGCCCATGCCTGCACCGGGTCGCTGCTCGCCCATCTGCTCCTGCGTGAATTGCTGACCGTACTGGTGGAGCGCGGCACCACCCTCAAGCAGGCCGGTCCCGCGGTACACAAGAAACTCGCCACCGTCCGCACCCTCGCGGAACTTCCCCTGGAACTCGCTCCATGAGCAGGTACCGCACGGCGCTCGGCATACCCGAATTCCGGGCGATCTTCACGGCACACATCGTCTCCATGGCGGGCGCGGTCACCGCGAATTTCGCGCTGACCCTGCTCGTCTACTCCCGCACCGGTTCGTCGCTGCTGTCGGCACTGGTCTTCGCGCTGGTCCTCGCGCCGCATCTGATCGCGGGCACCCTGCTGTCCGCACTCATCGACCGGCTCCCGGCCCGGCGGCTGCTGGTCTGCTGCAATCTGCTCTCCGCGGGGCTCGTCGTCGTCCTCTCGCTGTCCGGCACCCCGGTGGCCGCCGTATTGGCGCTGTCCTTCGCCCTCGGCCTGATCGAGCCGGTGTTCTCCGGCGCCCGCGCGGCCACCCTGCCCGACGTCCTCCCCGGCGACGCCTACGTGCCGGGCCGCAGCCTCATGCGACTGGTCGCCCAGGGTGCACAGTTGGGCGGATTCGCGGTCGGCGGCCTGCTGATGGCGGCCTTCTCGCCGCAGGTGATGCTGCTCATCAACGCGGGCTGCTTCCTCTTCTCGGCCCTCCTGCTGCGGCTGGGGACCAGGGAACGAAGGCTCCACGACGACAGTGGGACCACGGGGCGGGCCTCCCTGCTGCGCGACTCCCTCAACGGGCTCGGCGCGGTGATGCGGAGCCCGGCCGTACGCCGCATGCTGCTCCTCGGCTGGGCGGTCCCCGCACTGGCAGTGATACCGGAGGCGCTGGCGGTGCCGTACACCGCCGGCCTCGGGGGAGGGGCGACCGCCGCGGGACTTCTGCTCACCGCGATCCCGCTCGGGACGGTGACCGGCGAGGTCCTCACCAACTGGCTGGTCCCGAAGGAACGGCAGATCCGCATGATCAGGCCGGCCGCCCTGCTGGTGTTCGTGCCGATGCTCCTCTTCGCGCTCCGCCCGGGTCTGGTGCCCGCGATCGCTGTGCTGTTCGTGTGCGGGCTGGGGTTCAGTACCCAGCTCGGCCAGGACCGGCTGCTGCTCCGGGTGGTGCCCGAGGAACTGCGGGCCAGGACGCTCGGCCTCCAGACGGCCGGGCTCATGTTCTGGCAGGGGCTCGGCTTCGCCGCGGGTGGTGCGGTGGCAGAACTGTTCAGTCCGGGCGCCGTGATCTGCGCGGGAGCGGTGGCCGGTCTGGGTGCCGTCGTCCTGCTGCTGCGTGGCGCGGTGTTCGACGCCGAAAAGTGGAGTTCCAGGAGTGCGGACGGAGTCGTCAGTGGCTGAGATGGTGGACGGTGTCGATGACGAGCGTTGGAAGGCACGCATCGGAGTCGCCCATGTGACGGTGCCCCGCTGGGCGCGCGACGCCCCCGACCGCTGTGTCTACCGGTCGAACGCCACCGGTACATGGGAGTTGTACGAGTGGGACCGGGCGAGCGACGCACGACGCAGGCTCACCGACCGCCCCCACGGCACGGCCCTGGGCTTCATCGACCCGGCCGGCGACTGGGTGTGGTGGTTCGCCGACACCGGCGGAGACGAGTGCGGCGTCTGGATGCGCCGGCCGTTCGGCGGGGAGCACGAGGAACCCGCCGTGCCCGGCCTGGACCCCGCCTACCAGGCCGGCCTCGCCCTCGGCGCCAACGGCCTCGCCGTGCTCGGCACCTCCGTGACCGGCGGGACCACCGTGCATGTCTGCCGCCCGGGAACCGCACCACGCACGCTCTACACCCACCCCTCGGACGCCCACGTGGGGGCCATGTCCGCCGACGACACCCTCGTCGCGATCGGCCACAGCGAACACGGCGACAGCCGGCACAAGGCGGTGCGCGTGCTGAGCCTGGACGGCAGGGTGGTCGCGGACCTGTGGGACGGCGAGGGGCGCGGCCTCGGCGGTATCTGGGACGGCCCGGGCAAGGGCCTCGGTGGTATGGCGTTCTCCCCGGTCCCGGGTGACAACAGGCTGCTCATCGAGCACGAGCGCCGCAGCCGGCCCGAGCCCATGATCTGGGACGTCGCCACCGGTGAGCAGCGCGAGCTCGCGCTCGACCTGCCCGGCGAGGTCAGCGCGGCCTGGTACCAGGACGGCTCGGCGTTGCTGATCTGGCACACCCATCACGCCCGTGACGAGCTCTACCGGCTGGAACTCGGCACCGCGGAAGCCCGCGGCCTGACCCGCCTGGACACCCCGAAGGGCGTCATCAGGGGAGCCGGGACCCGCCCGGACGGCAGCGTGGAGTTCGTCTGGTCGAGCGCCGCGCACCCTCCGGTCGTCCGGTCCACCTCGGGTGGCACCGTACTGGCCCCGCCGGGACCGGCGGCTCCGCCCTCCGTCCCCGTCACCGACGCCTGGGTGGAGGGCCCCGGGGGCCGCATCCACGCGTTGGTCTCCCGGCCCCCGGGGGCCGACGGCCCGCTCCCGTGCGTCTTCGAGGTACACGGCGGTCCGATCGGTTACGACGACGACGCCTTCGACCCCGTGGTCGCCGCCTGGGTCGACCACGGCTTCGCGGTCGTCCAGGTGAACTACCGGGGTTCCACGGGCTACGGCTCCCGATGGCGGGACGCGATCGAGGGACGCCCCGGCCTGACCGAGCTGGAGGACATCGAGGCCGTCCGCGCATGGGCCGTCGCCAGCGGCCTCGCCGCTCCCGGGCGGCTTGTCCTGTCGGGCCGTTCCTGGGGCGGCTACCTCACCCTGCTGGGGCTCGGCACCCGCCCCGGGAACTGGGCCGTCGGCATCAGCACCATGCCGGTGGCGGACTACTTCGCAGCCTACGAGGACGAGATGGAGGCGCTGCGCGCGTACGACCGCTCGCTCTTCGGCGGCTCACCCGATGACGTTCCCGAGCGGTACCGGGCGTCCTCCCCCCTCACTTACGCGGACCGCGTCACCGCACCGGTGCTGGTGATCGCAGGCGAGAACGACCCCCGCTGTCCGATCCGGCAGATCGACAACTACGTCAACCGCCTCGCCTCGCTGGGCAAGCGGCACGAGGTGTACCGGTACGACGCGGGGCACGGCTCACTCGTCGCCGACGAACGCATCAAGCAGATCGAAGCAACCATCGCCTTCGCCCGCACCCACCTACCCGCCTGAGCTCGGCCGGCTCGACGACGACCGTTGCCACTGCCGGGGCTCAGGTTTCGGTCGGCCGGGCGCGTGGCGGCGGCACCAGCCCCGGCACTCAGCCCGTCATCGTGTTTTCCGCGCGGGACAGGGCGACTTGGAGGACGACCAGGAGTGCGTCGCGGACCGAGCCGGTGGCGCGTGCGTCGAAGACGATCAGGGGTACGTGGTCGGAGACGTCCAGCGCCCACCGCACCTCGTCGAGGTTGTGGTGGATCTCGCCGTCGAACGCGTTGACGGCGACCGCGAAGGGGATGTCCTTGTGCTCGAAGTAGTCCACCGCGGCGTAACAGTCGTCCAGGCGGCGGGTGTCCACGATCACCAGGCCGCCGAGAGCGCCCTCGACCACGTCGTCCCACATGAACCCGAAACGGTCCTGGCCCGGCGTGCCGAACAGGTAGAGCTTCAGGGTCGGGTCGATGGTGATGCACCCGAAGTCCATGGCGACCGTGGTGGTGGTCTTGCCCGGGGTGTGCGAGAGATCGTCGACGCCGGCCGCGACCTCGGTGATGGCGGCCTCCGTGGTCAGCGGCCGGATCTCGGAGATCGAGCCGACGGCCGTGGTCTTGCCGACGCCGAAGCCGCCGGCGATGACCAACTTGACCGGTACCGGCGGCTGTTCAACCGCTGTCACGGAGTCTGTCCCGTGAGTCGGGGACGGCACGGAGACCATCGATAACCCTTCGCAGTACGGAGATGTCCTGGGTGGTCCCGGCGTTCGGGACGTGGACCGCCAGCCGTCCGGCGGCCCGCAGGTCCTCCGCCAGCACCCGGACCACGTTGAGGTGGAGGCGCAGTCCCGCGGCGAGTTCCGCCACCGATTGCGGCCGGCGGCAGGCGGCGACGATGTCGTGTTGTTCGAAGGCGAGCGAGCTCAGGGCGGAGAGCCCGGCCGAGGTCGCCACGACCTGGGTCTCGACCGGGAGCGGGGGCCCGGTGCCGCCCCCCGCCACCCGGCCGGCCGTCAGCAGGAACGGCCGGATCGCGGGTGCGCGGCCGGCCGGCTCCGACGTGCTCTGGGCGCGGCTGTCCCCCAAGCTCTCGGCTCCTCCCCCACCCTCGGCTTCGCTCGACCGGGGGGACCCCCATGAGCAGGGGGGACCCCCACCGTCGTCCGGGCCTGGTTCGCCGCCGGCCATCATGCTCCTCTTCTCACGCCCTGGATCCCTGCCTTCGCGGTGTCGGACGGGTCAGCGGGCCGGTGTGGCGCCGGCGTTCTTCTTCAGCTCCAGCACCAGCTGGGGGGTGAGCGCGCTCCCCGCCCGGTTGGCGAAGAGGGTCATCTCGTAGGCGATGTTGCCGAGCTTCGCCTCCTTCGAGGTCACCACGCCGAGGACGGCACCGCAGCCGATGGCCGACACCAGGACATGGCCGCCCTCCAAGTCGATGATGACCTTGTTGAGGCCGCCGAGGCCGTAATTGCCGGAGGCGCCGGCGGCCAGGCTCGTGACACCCGACACGATCGCTGCGAGTCGCTCGGAGTCGGCCTGCTCGCGCAGTTGGGAGACAGCGATCAGCAGGCCGTCGGAGGACACCGCGATGGCGTCGACGACGCCGGCGGTCTGGGTGGCGAACCGGTCGAGCAGCCAGGTGAAGTCGGCCGCGGCGGCCGTCAGATCCATGGGTTCCCGCTCGGAACTGCTCTTACCTGTCGGCGTCGTCACTGCCCGACTCCTTCCGGGGTTGCTGGTGGTGCGATGGTGCTGGATCGGTCGGGGTGGGAGCGCTGTCCTGCTCGGCCCTGCGTACGGCGGCCTCGAAGTCGTCGAGTTCCGAACGGACCGCGTCGGCGTCGACAGGCCGGCGCACGGCCTGGGCTCCCCGGTCGGCTGTCGGAGCGGTCCTGCTGAGTGTCGCCCCCCGGACCCGCCGGCGCAGCGGCTGGCCGGGCTGTGCCGGTCGCGCCTCGGAGGCGGGGGCGGTCTGCTCCGTGTTCGTGCGGGGCGGGACGCGCCGGGGGAGCTCACCGTGCCGCGCGGGGGCGGTCGGCCGCGGTTCGGGCGTGGTGGCGGGGGCCCGCACCGGCAGGGGTGCCGCGGCGGCGGGTCCGGGCCGGGTGCGCTCCTGATCGGGCAGTGCCGGACGCTCTGCCGCGGCGTCGGCATCGACGTCAGCCCCGGCCTCGGCCTCGGCATCGGGATCGGCATCGACCGTGGCCTCGGTTGCGTCCACTGCCGGGGTCGGCGTGGTGGGGTGCACGGCCAGCAGGAGTGCGGAGGGGAGCCAGACGGTGCCGGTGACCCCGCCGCCCGGCGTACGGCTGAGGGTGACCCGGATGCCCGAGCGCCGGGCGAGGTTTCCGACCACGAACAGGCCGAGGACCTTGGTCGGTACGAGGTCGAGCCGTTCCCGGCGGATCAGCCGGGAGTTCTCCTCGTCGAGCCGTTCCGCGCTCATGCCGAGGCCGTGGTCGATGACCTCGATCAGGGCGCCACCGTCCGAGGTGACGTCGGTGCCGGGCCGGACGACCACTTCGACGGGGGTGTCGGACGGGGAGAACGAGACCGCGTTCTCCAGCAGTTCGGCGAGCATCAGGGTCAGGTCGTCGGTGATGTCGGGCGCGACGGTGACCTCCGTCTCGGACCGCAGGGAGACCCGCTGGTACCCCTCGATCTGGCCGAGCCCGGCCCGGATGACGTTGACCAGACTGGTCGGCCGGGCCTCCAGCTCGGCGTCCCGGATTCCGGCGAGCAGCATCAGACTGTCGGCGTTGCGCTGGAGGCGTACGGCGATGTGGTCGATGCGGTACATCCGCTCCAGGACGTCGGGGTCGGTCTCCTCGCGTTCCACGGCGTCGATCAGGATGAGCTGGCGGGAGGTGAGGTTGCTGACCCGGCGTCCGACGTTGCCGAACATCTCGGCGACGTTGCGGCGGCTGAGCACCTGCCGCTCCAGCAGGGCCGCCGCGGTGACCTGCACCTGGTTGAACGCCTCGGCCAGGTGGCCGATCTCGTCGCGGACCGGGACGGGGATCGGCCGCGGCTGCAGCGGGGTGCCGTCCGCCGACTCGTCGTCCTCGACCCTGGCGAGTTCCTCGCCGGCCACGTCGACCACCTGCTGGGCGGCGCCGGTCAGGGCCGCCAGGGGACGGACGACCGAGCGCCGGACCAGGACGGAGAAGGTCAGCCAGGAGGTGAAGCCGACCAGGGCGAGGGCGAGCATCGCCAGCGCGTTGTCCAGGGCGCTGCGGGAGAGGCTGTCGGACCGGGCGGCGATCTGGTCGATCAGCGTCCGGGTGATGGTGAGGCGGGCCTCGGCCTGCCGGGTTCCGGCGGCCATCGCCTTACGCAGCTCATGCGGGGTCTGGCCCTGAAGGGAGCCCGGATCGATCTGGAGCTCCGCGTACTGGGCCGCGATGCCGTTCGCCTCGGCGTCCCGCTCGATCCCGCTCAGGCGCAGGACCTGGTCCGGGGCGGCGATCCGGCCGAAGCGTGCGGACTGCTCCTCGTAGAGCTTGTGGGCGCCGACCGCGCGGGTGTACTCGGTGAGCGCGTTGGCATCCCGGGTCTGGGCGGAGAACACGCCGCTCTCGAAGGCCGCGTGGGCGGCGTCGGCGCGCAGTACCGTGTCGAGGAGGTTGGTGACCGAGGACGACGAGGTGCCGACGAAGCGGTCGAGGCCGATGCCGTCGATCAGGTAGCCGACCGCGGCGGCGTAGGCGGGGTCGATGGTGGCGGCCGGAACCGATCCCCGTTCGACCTTGTCGCGCAGCACCGCAAGGCTCCTGATGTACGCGAGGGCCCGCGCCTCGTCCTTCGACAGCCCCGCGCCGAACGCGGCACGCACGGCGGTGACCTGTTCGTCGGTGTCCTGCTGCGTACGACGGTAGGCGGCGGTCGACGGCAGCGCGGCGCCGGGCCGGGCCGACTCCTGTTCCACGGACAGCAGCAGCGCCTGCCGGTGTTCGGCCTCGACGTCGTTGATCAGCCTCGTGACGTGCTCGCTGTCCCGCACCAGCTCCGCGGTCCGGCTGGCGTCCATGGCCTTGTCGATCTGCGTGTCGACGCCGATGCCCAGCAGTACGCCGACGACCGCGACGGGCGCGATCACCAGCACGTTGAGTTTCCGCCGGAACGGCCACCTGTCCAGGAGGACACTCGTCTGCTGACGGAACCTCGGCCTCCACGGTGAACGCCGGGACGGGTCCGGTCCGTGTGGCGGGTCCACTGTGTCCACAGACACCCAGGCCTCCTTACGACGTGCTCCTGAGCGGTGACCGAGGTGGTGTTGTTGCCGACCGCCGACGACGGGGGGACTGCGACGCTTGCGAAATTCGCCCGAAATGAGAGCGAAAAGATCGCGCCACATGTCCAACCGGCCGTGAACACTACCGCGTGGGCACGGGCATGCAAGACGTGCCTCAGTAATGGCCAAGAGGTATTCAACTCTTTGTCACTTTTGGCACGTTGCCCCCACGGCGCGAGCAGCGCCGGACGAGGCGAGGGCGGCCGGTGTCCCTAGGGGGGGCCGGTGTCCAGAGGGGGCCGGTGTCCAGAGGAGTAGGGCAGGCCCCGGCCGACTCGCCCCGTACGGGGTCCGGACCCAGGCGGCTACACCGACTCTCCCCAAGGCGGATGCCTCTCGGGGAATCGTCACCCGTAACCTGTCTCCCCCCACCCCAACCCGTATCCTCATCCTGCCCTGCGAGGAGACCCGTGCACCCCACCCGCAAGGCGGTCGTGACAGCCGCCGCACTCCTGGTCATGGCCACTGCCGCCGGCTGCGAACCCGGCGGCGGCGCCACCGCGTCCCACCGGAGCTCCGCCAAGCCGGGGTGCCCCACCGCCCTGTCCAGAGCCAAGGAAGCCGTCAAGAAGGCCGAGGCGGTCAACGCCCCCTGGAGGGGTCCCACCACCGGGCCCAAGGCCGTCCACGGCAAGTCCGTCGTCTACATCGCCCAGACCCTGACCAACCCCGGCGTCGCCGGAGTCGCCCAAGGTGTCCAGGAAGCCGCCAAGATCGTCGGATGGCACGCCCGCACCCTCAACGGCCAAGGCACGCCCGACGGCCTCCGGGCCGCCTTCAAGCAGGCCCTTCACCTCAAGCCGGACGGCATCGTCATCAGCGGTTTCGATCCCGGGGTCGCCCCGGACGAGGTCAAAAAGGCGAATTCTGCGGGAATTCCGCTGATCGGCTGGCACGCCAACCCGGCCCCCGGTCCCGTTGACGACCCGAAACTCTTCAGCAACGTCACCTCCCGTGTGGAGGACGTCGCGAAGATCAGCGCCGACTGGATCATCGCCCGGTCCAACGGCCGCGCGGGTGTCGTCCTGTTCACCGACGCCACGGTGCCCTTCGCGAAGCACAAGTCCGACCTGATCAAGAAGGAACTCGCCACCTGCTCCGACACCAAGCTGCTGAGCTACACCAACATGCCCATACCCCAGGTCAACAGCCGCGCCATCGGGGAAGTCCGCTCCCTGATGGCCCGTTTCGGCCGCAAGTGGACCTACTCCGCCGCCATCAACGACCTGTACTTCCAGCACGCCGCCCCCGCCCTGCGTGCCGCGGGCAAGGACGGCGCCGGTGCCCCCTTCAACATCGGTGCCGGTGACGGCGACCCGTCGGCCTTCCAGCGCGTGAACGGCAAGGAGTTCCAGGCGGCCACCGTGCCCGAGCCGCTCTCGGAACAGGGCTGGCAGATCGTCGACGAGTTCAACCGCGCCTTCAGCGGCGCCAAGGACAGCGGGTACGTCGCCCCCGTCCACATCACGACCGACGCCAACAGCGGCGGCGCGCTGTCCTGGGACTCCGAGGGCTACCGGCAGGCCTACCGCAAGATCTGGGGCGATTGATGGACATGTCCTCCTGGGTGGAGGTCTGACGTGCCGAGTGGGAGGGCCTGCCACTTCGCACCGCTCGCGGTCCGGTTACGGCGGGCGGGCAGTCGTCTCGGTGGCGAAGCGCCTCAGTGGCGGCCGTGTGCAGAGTCTGCGGCTCCTCCGAAGAGCCGGCCTACCGCGCGGAAGGGAAGGGTGACGACGGTGGCGATGGCGCCGCCGATCGCCCGGATCACATCTGCGATCGCGCTCAACATGGGCGGACCTCCGTCCTGACTGCCCGGCGAGCCGGGCGTCGGTGCCACTGCGCGGCCGTCCGCGCGATGTTGCCCGGCTGTCAGGCATGACCTGGGAGAACTCGCCTGACAGCCCTGCGAACGGTCCCGCTTCACTATAGGTGCGCGTTCCGATGTCGGCATTTCAGCGGAAAGCGGCATCGAGGGGGGCAGATGCCTGCCCACGTCCCCGCCCATGCGCTTCTCACTCATGGCAACGAATCGATTACCCAAGGTGGGTCGAGTTATTTGGTCGAGTGTGGGGTCGCGGTCGAGTCCGGAGTTGTGCTGGGAAGCAGTGAGCCCAGCGGTCCCAGGTCCAGATTGAGGTCGCTCATGGTGAGTCCGTAGCGGCGGCAGAGTTCCGACATCCGGTCTTCGAGAATCATCAGCGTCATTCCGATCCGCTCCTCCTGGTCCGCACTCAGATCGCCCTGGTCGACGCGGTGCACTGCGGTGCGCTCCATGAGCTGCCGCAAGAGCTCGACGATGGTCAGCACCAATCTGATGAGATCTCGCTCGACGGTCTCCGGATCGGTCTTCAGCCGCTGGGTCAGGTCGCTGCCCGACCGCCGGTCGTTCGTCCCGGCCGGTAGCAGATCGAACGCCCGGGCCGCGGCTCGGGCGACCTCCGCGAAGGCGGGGTGGGGTGGGGTGTGAGGGTCTTCCGGCACGGGGCCGTCCTCCTTGTCGTTGTCGTCGTTGTAGAGAACGGCCGTGCACCGCAACGGAGTTGGGGTCCGTCGGATCACCACGGCGCCGGGTCGTCGGGCGTGATCGAGTGAATGACCGCACGCAGATTTATCCGGACCAGATCGACATCGGCGATCGACAGGACGAGGTCTCCGGTGAGGACCGCGCCACCGTTCAGCAGGCGGTCGAGAAGGTCGATCAGGGCGACCTGACGTCCGGCGAGCGGCTCCGCCACGGACCGGTCCGTCGCCACCTCGATGTCGTTCTCGATGTCGTTCATGTGCCCGCGCCCGCTGTGGGGGGTGTGGCGAAGGAATACGGTGCCCACGGGCCGGTGATCTCGACGTGAACGCCGGGCACGTCATCGGCCAGACCCGTCAACGCCTGGTGGAACTGTCCTGTCCGCTCGGCGGGTACCAGGTAGGCCTCGTTGGAGATGTTCTCGCCCGGGCCCGAAGCCAGATCGCCCTGCTGTGGACGGTGCGCGACCCTCGCCCGGGCGAGCGCGGACACCCGGTCCGGTACGGCGCCCGCGACCGCCCCCGCCGCACGGTACGCATCGCGGTGATGGCGCCGCTGCGCCCGGCGTTGTTGCAGGTACGCGCGGCCGGAGCGGGCCGGCGTGGAGGCGGATCCGGGGGCCGGTGCCGGGGTCGGGGCGGGTGGGGTCGCGGCCGCCTCGCGAGGGTCCGCGTAGACCTTGACCCCCAGCTCGACATGGCCTTGGAGCCACGAGAGCAGCTCGCCGAAGTCCGCTCGGCGTTCGTGGAGCATCGACCGGACCCGGGCGTCGTCCAGGTAGACCGTGGCCAGCCGCATGGGGAGCACGGTGGTGGTGGCGTAAGCCGCTTCGATCACGGCGTGATGCGTACGGGCGACGGCCTCCAGCTCGGACAGGTCCTCCAGCCGTGCCCGCATGCCCTCCTCGCTGTATGCGTCGGCCGGCACGGAGGACACGAGTGCGGACAACTCACCGCAGGTGACCGCCCGGAGGGGGCCGTTGTCCAACCCGGTGAGTTGCGGGGCCCACGTATCGAGTGCCGTGCCTGCGCGGCTGAGGGCGTAGACGTACGAGACCGTGGTGCCGGGATCCGTGGGGGTGTCGGGGCGGGCGGTCGGACTGGAGTCTGCTTCGGTCGGAGTGGCCTCTGCTTCGGTCGCAGTGGCGTCCACTTCGGTGATCTGGGCGTCGGTGTTCACCGTGTTCACCGTTCCTCCTCGTGCGGCGGCTGCGGCGTTCCGTCGCTGAGGGAGCTCTTCGGCAGACCGACGGCAGCCCGCAGTTCGGCGAGTTCGGCGCGCAGCCGAGAGTTCTCCTCGGTCAGGCGGTCGCTGCCCGCCGCCGGGGCGGGTGGGTCCGCGACCTCCTGGCGGGGCCGGGCACGGGAGGAGAGCGAAGGATCGTGCTCCCACCAGTCGATGCCCATCTCCTTGGCCTTGTCGACGGAGGCGACGAGCAGCCGCAGTTTGATGGTCAGCAACTCGATGTCGAGCAGGTTGATCTGAATGTCGCCCGCGATGACGACGCCCTTGTCCAGGACGCGTTCGAGAATGTCAGCCAGGTTGGCGGACGAGCCTTGCCCGCCGTACGGGGACATCCCGGAGGACGGCCCCATACGGCCGGCCAGTGAATCAGACACGTGATCAGCCTCGTCTGTACGTCAGTTCAGGTGGGACTGGGCTAGCGAGGGGTTGCTGACAGGGCCAGTGACGCGCCGCTGACAGGGTCAGTGACGGGTCGCGGCGGGGCGGCGTCGTGGACGCGCGGCGGGTGGGTCGTCCTCCTCGCCGAGGTCCTCCTCCTCACCCTCCTCTTCCTCTTCGAGGCCGGGTTCGTCTTCGTCCGGCTCGTCCCCGGCCGGCTCGTCCTCGTCAAGGTCGTCCTGGTCCTCTTCGACGCCGGCCTTGTCCTCGCCGGCCTCGTCCTCGCCGGCCTCGTCCTCGGCGGCCTCGTCCTCGGCGGCGCGCTCTTCGTCTTCCACGGCGTCGGCGTGCTCGACGACGACCTTGCCGTCGCGGATTTCGCCCCGCCAGCCGTCGGTGGCCTCGCCCCGCATCATGAGGAACTTCCGGTACTGCTTGAGGTCGAGGCGGGCCCGCCGGCCCTGGGCGCGCCAGAGGTTGCCGGTCTTCTCGAAGAGGCCCTTGGGGAAGTACTCAAGGACCAGCAGCACTCGCGTCAGGTCTTCGGTGAGGGGGTGGAAGGTCACCACACCCTTGACCGTTCCCTTGGCGCCCTCGGTGGTCCAGGTGATGCGCTCGTCGGGCACTTGCTCGGTGACGTTCGCCCGCCAACTGCGGGTGGACTTGGCGACCTTCACCTTCCAGTTGCTGGTGGTGTCGTCGGACGGCTCGACGCTCACGACACCCTTGGCGAAGGTGCTGAATTCCTGGAATTGCGTCCACTGGTCGTACGCCTCGCGCACCGGCACACCCACATCGATGTCCTCGACGATCGTCACGCTCTTGGACGCGCCGCCCCCGCTCTTGCGGCCCGTGCCGAACAGGCCCTTGACCTTGTCCTTGACGGTGTCCTTGAGCTGCGAGGCGCCAGCGGTCAGCGCGGCCTGTGCCGGTGAGCTGCCCGCACCGAGCGCCTTGCCGCCCTTGGCGAGGCCGTTGAGGAGCGCGCCCGAACCGTGGCCGGGCTCGCCGAGTCGGGCGACGCTTTCGCCCAGCCGGCGGCCGAGACCGGTGATGGCGTGCTGCGCCCGGGCCTGGAGGTACCGCTGGAATTCTTCCTTGAGTTCGTCGGCGGCCGGGCTCGCCACCACGTCGTCCTTCACCTTGCTGAAAGTGGACTCAGTCATTGCGGCCCCCGCGGTCAGCCGTCCTGCGTGCCGCACCGGAGGCCTTGGAGGCCTTCTTCCGGGCGCCCGTGGCGGTCTTTCGCGCACCCGAGGCCGACTTGCGCGCACCCGAGGTGGTCTTTCCCGTCCCCTGAGCCGCCTTGTCCGTGGCGGACTGTCCCGACTTGGCGGTCTTGGCGCCACCGGCCGGCTTTTCTCCGTCAGCCGGCTCCTCCGCCGGCTCCGCGGTGCGGCCGGTGCGGCTCTCGCTCTCCGTGTCGCTGAGTTCCAGGGTCCGCTCCTGCAAGGAGTCGGTGAGAGCGGACATGCGCTGGGTGAGCGCGGTGCTGACCGCCGACCTCGTGGCGTCCACGAGTTCGCTGCGTACCTGGTCGTTGAGCGGACCGAGGACCGGTGAATTGGCCACCAGTTTGCTCAGCTGCTTCGGGTCCAGGGGCAGCCGCTTTCCGGCGAGGTACATGCCCAGTCCGATGGCCAGCTTGGCCTTCTTCGTACGTCCCAGGATGTAGCCCCCTACGAGGGCCACACCTATCTTGGCGTTGCTCATCATCTCTCGTACACCTCGTTCTCCTCGGATCAGGAGTTGGTACGCAGCCGCTGCTGGTGGGCCTCCAGCCACTCCAGGCGGTCCAGTAGTTCGTCTTCGCGCCGGTCGAACTCCTCAGGCGTCAGGCTTCCGTCGAGCAATTGCCCTTCCGCGTCCCGCAGTTCCTGGCGCACGGGCTCCGGGTCGTAGTACTCGCGCTCCGCGGTGAGCAGCACCTGGTCGAGTACCCAGACCGTGCCCCGCACCGGGGCCAGCGGAAGGGTCAGGATGTTCGTGAGGAGGCCCATGGGGGTGTCTCCGCTCGACGGCGTGGGCGGGTATGGCGGGTGTGGACAGCCGGTTCAGACGAAGCTGTACGGCGGCAGCGGGCCGTTCAGGCGGAACGTGTAGGCCACGCCGCGCTGTGCGGCCTCCTGCTGGACGGCCTCGGAGAACGCTGCGGCCTTTTCCCGCCTGACCAGGAACGACACGTTCAGGAAGTGGGACTTGGTCGGGTCGGCGACCGAGGTACGTTCCGTTGCCGGCGTGAGGCGGGCCACTATCTCGGCGCACATACGGTCCTGCCGGGCATGGACCTCCTGGGAGACCAGTTCGCCGAGCGCCACCCGGTCGTGGTGCGCACCGGGATCGTGCCGGGTGCGCTCGTTGAGCCGCCGTACGGTGACGGACTCCGCCATGATCTCCCGCAGCAGGTCGTCCTCGTCGCGGGCGACCTTGAGATGGAACTCCAGGCAGCCGGCGATCTCCTTGAGGCGTTCGGTGTAGGCATCGCGCTGCTCCTCCAAGACGGCCGCGACCTGGTCGTCGTCGGGCCCCACCAGGCCGAACCGCATCGGCAGCGCGGTGCCGTCGGCGAGCAGACGCTCCTGCACGCTCTGGTGGGCGAGAACATCCCTGCGCTTGGCCCGCAGATCCGCCGGCGCGTCGCTGACCACTGCGCTGAGCTGCTCGGTCCGGACGGTGCGCAGCTCCGCTGCGGGGTCGCCGACCCCTGCGATGCCGTCCAGACGGAGCGGGTGGTCGGCATCGGTGATGGCGTAGACGTAGGTCGGCACGGTCACTCCTCCCGGCGGCGGGCCGTTCGGCGCTTGCCGGACGCGGAAGATGCGCGCGCCGGGCGCTCCGCTTCCTCCTCCTGCTCGGGTTCCTCGTGACCCTTCTGAAAGGAATCACTGAAAGCCTCGATGGCGCCGGTCAGTGCGCCTTTGGACTTTCCTTTGGCGCCGTCCTCGGTCACCTCGCCGACCAGGTCCGTGAGTTGACTGGGCGCCTTGCGGCCCGATTCCAGATCCAGTCGGTTGCATGCCTCGGCGAAACGCAGATAGGTGTCCACGCTCGCCACGACGACACGTACATCGATCTTGAGTATCTCGATCCCGACGAGGGAGACGCGGACAAAGGCGTCGATGACGAGTCCTCGGTCGAGTATCAGCTCCAGGACATCGTAGAGATTTCCTGAACCACTCCCACTGCTCGGTGCATTGGATTGCTGGACGACAGTCACGGTCGATCTCTCCTTCCCGTGCGTTGGAGCGGGGCTTGGCACGTTCGTGGGCACGTTCGTGATATCTGGTGAGCGTCTTTCCGTTCACCTCACCGGTCGATGTGGCCCCTGGCATAGCGGCGGGTGCGCTCGTATCCCACGAGTTCACCCTGTTCGTCGAGGTGGACGCGGTAGGAAGCCATCACGCTCGTGGTGTCCGGCACCCGTCGGATCTCCACTACTTCCACATCCGCCGACCAACCGTCGTCGGTGCCTTTGAGTGCGGATACCGAGTCGGGCTCGCAGGGGAGCATCTGGGCGAGTTGCGCGGCGGCGTGCCGCATCGCCGCGGGAGCGCCGATACGTTTCGGGCCGCTCTTTCCTTCCGTGCTCTCCGTCGTTTCCATGATCCGTCCGTTGCACGTCGTGGTGTGGTTGGTCTGGTTGAAGTCCCAAGTACCAAGTACGGGTGGCTGTTTGGGCGGTAGAACACCGCTTGCCCGACGGCGTCGAACATATGCGTGGCGGCGGCTCGCCGCTCCCTGCCGCCCCTGGAGCACCATCTGACGGCAGTGGATGATCGCTGGTGACAGCGTCACCGACGAGGAATCAACGGATACCGGTAACAGCGCGCAAACATCCGGGGTTTCAAAAAGGCAGGAGTGGCGAGACGAATGGTATGAGTGACGAACGAAAGAAGTCCGACGGCCCCTCGGGGACGGTGCAGCGCGAATCCAAGGCGGCTGCCTCCAAGGGAAGGAAGGCTGCCGAACAAACGGCTCGTGTCGCCACCGAGGAAACCGCGGCGGCGGGTGATCGTGCCAAGGCGAGTATCGAAAGCGGGCGGCAGGCCGCGATGGCCGCGACGGAAAATCTCGCTGCCACGGCCGTCACCACGTGGAAGGTCGTCAAGGAGCGCAAGGCCCTTGCCGCGAGTGTCGGCGCCGGGCTGATCGGCGCCGTCGGAGCGGCATTCGCCGCGGGGCGCGCCACCGCGAAGCCACGGACCGGCCCCCTGACGCGACTTTCCCACGGCCGTATCTGAGCCGTCCCCGTCTCCCTCACCACACCTGAATACTCCCCGTCGCCCCACCCGGCGCTTTCCGTCGGAGGTCGAACTCTCACCGCGTGGAGTCGAAGTCCCCTGTTCGGAGGTTGACTCTCATGGTTCCCCTGCTTCTCGTCCTGCTTCTGGCGCTCCTTCTCTTCGGTGCCGGATTCGCTTTGAAGGCCCTATGGATCGTCGCCGTCGTCGTGCTGGCGTTCTGGCTGCTCGGTTTCCTGATGCGGTCGACGGGCGCCGCCGGTCGACGCAGCCGCTGGTACCGCTGGTGACTTCACCGTCCGCGCGGGCTCCTCGCAGATGACTGCTGCGGGGAGCCCGCGCCGCCGCAATAGAATGAAGAAAACCGATTCGGCGGGCACAAAGAGGCCGCGCACAAAGAGACTGCGTGCAAGAAGATCGTGCACAAAAAGACCGCGTGCAAAAAGGCCGATGAATTTCCCTGGAAATACGCAGCCGCCGGCGTTCCGCCCTTCCGGCCGCCGGGCGGCCCACCACGACGGGAGGGTTCCCATGACGGACACCATCTGGAGCTTCGAAGGAAAGACGGGCTACCGGGCAGGCACCGACCTGACCGGCTTCGACGTCGAGGCGATCGACGGCAGGATCGGCAAGGTCGACAAGCACTCCGAGGAGGTCGGCACCGCTTACCTGGTCGTCGACACCGGGATATGGATCTTCGGCAGGCATGTCCTGCTGCCGGCCGGCACCATCTCCTCCATCGACGCCGAAGCGACCACGATCTACCTCTCCCGCACCAAGGACGACATCGAGCACGCCCCCGAGTTCGACAAGGACAAGCACATCGACGATGACGACTACCACCAGAGGCTCACGGGCTACTACGGCGCTCCCCACTCCTGACCGGCCAGGTGTCCTCCCGAAAACCCCGGGCATCGCTCCGGCTCCGTGGGCGGCACCGCGGGGGCGGCCCCGGGTCGTCACACGACCAGCGCCCCCAGCAGGGTGACGCCCGCCAGGAACCAGGCGACATAGTCCCCGGCATGGCCGGAGTGCAGCCGGCGCAGCGGCCCGGCCCAGCGGGCCGGTTCCTCCGGCACGGGCTGCCGCACGGCAGCCAGGGCGAACGCCGCGGCCAGAGCGGTGGCCAGCAGGCCCCACAGCACGCCGGGTGCGGTCCAGTGCGGCGGGGGAGTGGCCGCGGGCTCCGTCGTACGGCCGCCCAGCACGGTGGCCAGATAGCCGGCGTGGTCGGTGAAGGCGTCGGCCGCGGCGCCTACGCCCGTCCACAGTCCCGGGACCAGCCCCACCGCGAGCGCCCCGGCGAGCAGCACCGTGGGCACGGCGAGCATGCTGTCCGGCACCCGGGAGAGCCGCCCGCCACGGGTCTCCGGCTCCTCCGCATCCCCGGTCGTCTCCTCGGCCGAGCCGGCCGGCGAGGACCCCGCCGCGGTCTCCACGGCCGGCCCCGCCCCCAGGAACACCCGCGCCCCGGCCCGTAGCACCGCGCCCCCGGTGGCCGCCGAGACCAGCACGAACAGCGCCGTCGCCCAGCCGCCGGCAGCCTCTTCGGTGACGGCCTTGCCCAGCGCGGTGCCGAACGGGGGCAGTCCCGCCAGCGCCAGTCCGCCGATCCCGAACAGGGCGCCGGCCCACGGGAGGTCACGTCCCTTGCCGTGCAGTTGGTATTCGTCGACGCTGCCGAACCGGTCCAGGAGGATGCCGACGCAGGCGAAGAGTGCGGCCTTGACCCCGGCGTGCGCCAGTACGTACAGGACGACTCCGCCGAGTCCCTCCGGTGTGAGCACCGCGATGCCCAGCAGAAACAGCCCGGTGTGCGCCACCGTCGAGTAGGCGAGCAGCCGCTTGAGGTGGCGCTGCTGCCAGCACATCACCGCGCCCAGCACGGCGGTGAGCACCCCCAGGGCCAGCAGCGCGCGGTGCGCGTCGGGCGCCGGAATGCCGCCCGGGCCCGCGAAGACGGTCCAGTAGATGCGGGCCACGCCGTACAGTCCCAGCTCGACCATGACCCCGGACAGCAGCATGCACACCGGGGTGGGGGCCACCGCATGCGCATCGGCGAGCCAGAAGTGGAACGGCACCGCGGCGGCCTTGACCAGCAGACCGGTGAGGACGAGGACGAAGGCGGCGATCACCAGCCCATCCGGGCCGCCGGGCCGGGCGTGGAGGACGCTGCCGATCTGGGCGAGGCCGAGTTCCCCGGTCCGGGCGTAGAGCAGCCCGATGCCCAGCAACGTGGCGTAGGCGCCGAGGGAGTTGACGATGCCGAACACCAGCGCCCCCTGGACGGCGCGGGCCTCTTCGACGCGGTAGCCGGTGAGCGCGTAGGCGACGACACCCATCAGCTCGAAGAAGACGAAGGCGTTGAACAGGTCACCGGCGAGCGCGAACCCGCACATGCCCGCCTGGAAGAGCAGCACCAGGGCGGGGAAGGAGCCCGCGTGGCGCCGCGGCGGTTCGTCGAAGTACCGCCAGGCGTAGGCGAGGGCGGCCAGGGACAGCAGCGAGACCAGCGCGGCCAGGCCCAGGCCGATGCGGTCACCGACCAGCACGATGCCCACGCTTGCGCCGCCGTGCGGCCGCCAGCCGCCCAGCCATTCGACGGGCCGCGCGGTGGACGACGGTGTCGCGGCCGAGGCGGCCAGAGCGAGCGCTGCCGTACCCGCGGCGAAGAGGCACCCCAGCACTTCCGCGGCGTACCGCGGAAGCCGTCGGCCCGCGCCGACCAGCAGCGCCGCGCCGAAGAGCGGTGCGGCCACGATCAGCGGGAGGCTCTCTGCGACGGTCACCCCCGCAGCTCCGAGAGCTCGTCCGGGTCCACCGTCCGGTGCCGTTTGGCGATCTGGATGACCAGCGAGAGCAACAGCGCGGTGACGGTCGCCCCGATGACGATGTCCGTGAGGGTGAGGGCCTGCACCACGGGGTCGACGACCGGGCGGGAGCCCGGCGCGATGTCGGAGAAGACCGGGGCGGTACCGCCGCGCCGGTATCCGATCGCGAGCAGCAGCACATAGGTCGAGGACTGGCACACGGCGAGACAGCCCACCGCGTGGAGGAGGTTGCGGCTGGTGGCCAGCCCGTAACAGCCGATCAGGAACAGCCATCCGGCGATCAGGTACGGCAGCACACTCATGTCCCGGCCCCCGCTTCGTCGTCGCGCCCCGCGCCCTCGATCTCCACGGCCTGGTCCAGGAACCGCGCCAGCAGGACGACCACCCCGCAGGCCACCTCCACGCCGATCGCGGCATTGAGCAGGGGAACGGTGCCGCCGGAGGAGAGTGTGTTGAAGGTGCCGTAGGGAAGGAAGTTGGTCAAAAAAGCGGCCCCGGTGACCAGTGCGGCCGCGCCCACCAGCAGATAGGCGGCCTCACCCGCGGCATCCGCCACCTCGTACATGCCGACCGGCCGGATCCGCTCCAGCGCACGGTAGTCCACGGCGATATAGAGCAGATGCAGCGCGGTGGCGACCACCACCCCGCCCTGGAAGCCGCCCCCGGGACTGAGCTGGCCGTGCGCGATGACGTACAGGCCGATCAGCAGGGTGACGGGCAGCGCGAGCAGGGCATAGCGGCGTACGGGAGGGGCGACCCGGGCCGGCGCGGGCGGCAGCCGGTTCTCCTCGCGGGTCTGCCGCAGCAGGACGACGGTGCCCACGACCGAGCCGAACAGGATGGACTCCTCGCCGAGCGTGTCGAAGGCGCGCTGGTCGAAGTTGACGGAGGAGACGGTGTTGGCGGTGTGCCGGGCGAGCGCGGCATGCACGGCCCGGGCGCCGTAGGGGTGCCACGAGCCGCCGAACGCGGGCAGCTCCCAGCAGGCCGGCACGAAGAGGGCGGCCACCCCCAGAACCCCGATGGCCAGCACCCACCGCCGCACTCTGCTGCTCATTCGTGCTCCTCCCGGCGCTCGCTGCGGGCCGAGCGGCGCACCTTGCGGACCGACAGCAGCACCATCAACGGGGTCAGCGCGGAGCCGACGGCCAGTTGGGAGAGTGCGACATCGGGGGCCTGGAGCAGCAGGAAGACGGTGGCCAGCGCCAGGCCGAGCAACGAGAGCAGAAAGGACTGCCGTACCGGATCGCGGACCAGGACCGTGGCGGTCCCGGCACCGGCCACCAGGACCAGGCCGCACAGCAGCGGCAGTTCGTCAGCCATCGGACATCCCATCCGCCGGCCCGGTACGGTCGTGGCCCGCGACGACGGCGGCGTCCACCGCCCGGGCGGCCGCCCAGCTCCCCAGTATCAACAGCCCTCCGATGACCAGCAGTTTCACCATCGCCCTGCTGGGGCCGGTGGCCGCACACAGCGGCGGTACCACGGCGAGCACGGCCGCATAGCTCAGCGCCGTCACCGTGCGCAGCGCCCGAGGCCGCGGCGGACGCGCCGCCAGCCGGTCGGCGAGCAGTCGCACATACAGCAGCGTCCCGGCCGGTCCGAGCACCGAGAGCACCAGCGCCGGATCCACATACGCCGAGCGCGCGTAGCCCTGCGCCAGCAGCAGGACGACCAGGCTGAGCAGGGTGGTCGTGAGATTCTGCGCGGGCACCCGCCGGCGGACCGGGCCGGTGGCCGCGCCCCATGCGGCCGGGGCGACGCCGCCCACCAGCAGCGCCGTCCCCGCGGCGGTCCAGCCGTTCACCGGCGCCCGGCGGCGCGGCGCGCCCCGCAGCCCGCGGCGGCACTGAGCAGCGCGGCGCCGGCGCCGACCGCCCACTCCAGGGTGTCCACCGGACCGATCAGTACGATCCACAACCCGGTCAACACCGCCCACCAGCCGAGGAGTTCGGCGCCCGCCGTCAGCCGTCGCGTCATCCGCGCACCTCCTGCCGCCCGGGTACCCCGGTCTCAGGCTCACATGCGGCGGCCCGGCCGCCCCGTCACCGCGCCGCGCGTTACTCCGTCGGGGCGGGCATCCGGGGGGTCCCGGTCCGGGGTCACCGCGTGACCGCGGAGCGCTGTGGTGGCCCGCAGAGACAACTGCGGGCCACCACAGCGCATGTGACGGCCCGCAAACCGTCAGGCCGTGCCGTCCGTCTGACCCGTGTCCCCGGCGTGCCGGCGTCGTGCGCGCTCCAGGGCGGCGTCGAAGTCGCGCTGTGTGTCGTCGCACCAGTGCAGCAAGTCGGTGAGGACGTGCTGCAAGGTCTCGCCGGGGCTGCGGTGCCAGCCCTCGGCGGAGAGGGTGTACGTCCGGAGGGCCTCGTTGGCGCGGGTGACCGCCGCGTCGTGCGCCTGTGGCGTTGCCATGCTCGGATCTCCTGTCGAAGCGGTCCGTCCTGTGCTGACGGCCGGACCTGACGCCGTCCCAGAAAACTATAATGGACTGCATATTTGGAGTAGAGTGCATTTCTCGGCCGTCGACTTTCCGGGGCGGGGCGGCACTTCATGAGGGAACCGGGGGCACACATGGCCACGGCAACGCACGAGCTGCGTACGGTGACGGCCGTCCGGTATGTGACCCCGCTCAGGAGCGGCGGCTCGGTCCCCGGCATCGTCGAGGCCGACGACCTGGGGACGTACGTCGTCAAATTCACCGGCTCGGCGCAGGGGCGCAAGGCGCTCGTCGCCGAGGTCATCGTGGGGGAGCTGGCGCGACGACTCGGGCTGCGGGTACCGGAGTTGGTGCTGGTGCAGTTCGACCCCGCGGTGGCCGAGGCGGAACCGCACCAAGAAGTGCAGGACCTGCTGCGCTCCAGTGCGGGACTCAACCTCGGGATGGACTACCTGCCGGGAGCTGCCGACGTCACGCCGCACGCGCCGCACGCCGATCCGGTGGAGGCCGCCAGGATCATCTGGCTGGACGCGTTCACCGCCAATGTGGACCGTACGGTGCACAGCTCGAACCTCATGGTCTGGCCGACCTCCGGTCACCAGGAGCCCCGCTTGTGGCTCATCGACCACGGTGCCGCGCTCGTCTTCCACCACAGGTGGGAGAGCGCGGCGGACGCGGTGGGGAAGGCCTACGACTTCCGTCATCACGTGCTCGGCTCCCCGTTCCCGGACGTGGCGGCGGCGGACGCCGACCTCGCGCCCCGGGTGAGTGCACGGCTGTTGCGCGAGGTCGTCGCGGCCGTCCCGGACGAATGGCTCCGCGAGGAGCCGGGCTTCGCCACGCCGGACGAGGTCCGGGATGCCTATGTCGCCCACCTCGCGGCGCGCGCGAAAGTCTCCGCCCGGTGGCTTCCGGGGAACGTCCGCGCGGACGGGCAGCTCGGTGCATGAACTCCCATGAGCAGCGCGGTCAGGGTCCTTCCATGAGCGAAGGGCTGCGGGAGCGCAAGAAGCGGCGGACACGGCAACACCTTTCCGAGGTGGCCATCGGCCTGTTCGTGGAGCGTGGCTTCGACCGGGTCACCATCGCCGAGGTCGCGGCGGCGGCCGAGGTCTCGGTCAACACCCTCTACAACTATTACGAGGCCAAGGAAGATCTCGTCCTGCCCCCGGACGAGGCCTCCCCGCAACGGCTCGCCGATATCGTGCGCGCCCGGCAGCCCGGGGAGTCCGCGGCCCGGGCCGTGCTCGCCCACCTCCGGGACGAACTGCGCCGCCGCGACCGCACCGTGGGCCTGACCGCGGGCTTCGGACCGGTCTTCGCCATGATGCGGGCCGCCCCCACGCTCACCGCCCGCCTGGAGGACCTCGGCCGGCAGATGACCGAGGCACTCGGCGTCGTCCTGGCCGAGGAGACCGGGGCCGGGCCGGACGACCAGACGCCGCGCGCGGTGGCCTCCCAGATCGGGTGGTTCCACTCGCTGGTCTACAGCGAGATCGGCCGACGCCTCGTGGCGGGCGAAAAGCCGGACACCATCGCGGCGGCCGTGCTGGAGCTCCTCGATCTCGTCGAGGAGCTGCTGGGGGAACGCACGCTCACCTACGCCCTCCGCAGGGACTCGTCACCTTCTGCTTGACGGGTCTTCCGGGGCGGCTGCGGGCGGGCCGCCCGGATCCGCGAAGACGCCCTCCAGCATCCCGGTGGCCTGGCCCACCTCGATCAGATGGCCGTCCGGATCGCGGAGGTAGCAGCGGATCTCGGCCTTGCGGTCGATCGGCTCGGTCAGGAACCGCGCGCCCTTGGCGACGGCCTGCTCGTAGAAGGCCGCGATGTCGGCCACCCGTACGTTGAGGAACGCCGACACCGGGTCGCCGGGCTCGGGCGGGGTGAGGGTGACCTCGGGCTTGTCGGGGGTCGGGCCGCCGCCGGGGTTCATGATGATCCAGCCGTTGGCGATCTTCACGATGCAGGGGTTCTCGGCCAGCACCACCTCACCGCCGAACACCTCCGCGTAGAAGCGACGGGACACGGCGACGTCCCGCACGGTCAGGAAGTGGGTCAGGACGAGCCCCTGAGCGGGTGTCGGCCAGTCGTCGTGCTGCGTCATCAGGTGCTCCCTTCGGCGGGGCTGGGCGCGCTGTCGTTCCCCGTGGTGCTGTCGAAGCCGTCCGGCGCCCGTGCGCCAACCCCGTGTACGTCCCACACCGTGGCGGGCCGCCCGCTACCGGACGGCGTTCCAGCGCTCCGGATCGATCTCCAGCGCCGCCCGGTCCCATCCGGCCCGGTCGGCGGCTGCCTCGTAGGTGCTGTACAGGAAGCGGGAGAGCGTCCGGTCGGGGTCATCGGCGCCGCGCACCGTCTCGTACGGCAGCAGGAACTGACCGTTTTCCCGGCTGTAGAACGCCTCGGAGGGGGCCACCGGAGCGTCCGCGAAGCCGTCCGGTTCGGGGTAGGCGTAGGCGTAGAAGGCGCCCTCGTCCCCGCCGCCGGGCCAGAATCCGCAACTGCTCAGCTCGCGGGAGTAGCCCTCCACCATGACCCAGTCGCCGCAGTTCGGCGCGCCGCCGGGGTGCCGGGGGGCGCCGCGCCCGGAGAAGCGGGTGCAGGCCAGGTCCATGGCGCCCCAGAAGAAGTGGACCGGGCTGACCTTTCCGGCGAAGGCGCTGCGGAATTCCCCCAACACCCGGTTGGCCTGGAGGAGTTGACGCCAGAACAACTGCGCCGCACGCGGGTCGTAGGTGTGGTGCCGGTAGTCCTCCGCGAACGGGATCGCCGGCTCGATCTCATTGGGATGCCCCTGGATCGTGGTGGGGACGTCCAGCTCCTCCAGGGCCCGCAGGACACGGGCGTGGAAGTCGGCCACCGGCATGGATTCCAGCGTGATGCGGCGGGTGCCGCCGTCGCTGGTGCGCAGGTGCAGCGTGTGGTCGAGGAAGTCGAATTCGATGTCGAAGGCGCCCGTGCCGTGCGGGACGGCGGAGGTGGTCAGTCCGCGCGGGCTGACGTAGAGCGTCACCTGCCACCAGTGGTTGACGAGCGGCGCGTGCGCCAGCCGGACCTTGCCGACGATCTGGGTCCACATGTGCAGCGTCTCGCGGGTGTCGGTCCAGTCGGCCACCCGCAACTGCGGCCACTCCGTACGTGTGCGGGAGGTGTGCGTTGTCGCCATGGTTCCTCCGCTCCGTGGCGTCGGACGCTCCAGGGCAGGACGCTCCAGGGCTGGACGTTCCTCGGCGGGACGTCTCCCCGGCACGGCACCCCGGGCGGGCCCGTGCAGGCCGGGGCGGTCGGGGGACCGGTGACGGAGCCGGACCGGCGACACAGCCGGACCTGCGCGGTGTGTCACCGCCCGGCCGCCACGCCGTTCCGACGGCGGTGGGCCGCACCCCCGTCCGCTCTCCACCTTGCCCAGGGCCCGTGACCTCCGGCAACTCGGCACCGGCGGGTCAGGCCGGTGCCGGTGCCGGTGCCGGGTGCGTGGTGCCTGGCGACGCCCGCCCGTGGTGTGCGGGCCCGCCCTCCGTACGGGCCCGTACGCCGGCCGGAGCCGGTACGGGGCGGGCATCGCAGTGCCGAGCCTCGTGCCGAGGCCGCGTTGGTCGCTTACGCGGCGGGAGACGGCACGCCCCCGGATGCGGAGTGCGGAGTTACGCCGCCGCGCCGGGTGTCAGGGAGGTGACGCCGAACTCGTCGCCGCAGACCTGCAGTCCGGAGGCGCGAGCGGTCATCGACTCCTTGGAACCGGGCGGGTACGCCTGCACCGAGGCCCCGGCCGGCCAGCAGCCGGAGCCCTTCGTCCCCTCGGCGATCGTGTGCAGCACCGCGTGGGCGCTCTTGCCGGGAGCGAGCGTGACGGCCGCGCCCGCCGCGCCCTGCCGGGTGGCCGGCTTGCCGACCGACTGCCCGTTCTTGGCCAGCAGCGAGACCCCGGGGAAGCCGCGCAGGGTGCAGGACGCCTTGCCGCTGTTGGTGAAGGTCAGCGCGTAGCGGATGTTGCCCGCGCCCTGGTCGGGCTGCCCCAGCGACATGCGCAGCGACGCCGCGGTGCAGCGGTTCGACGAGTGGTCCGTGGACGCGGCGCCCCGTGCGGCGGTGGGCTGCCCCGAGTCCACCGATCCGCCGGTGTGCTGCGCACCGGCACCGGTGCCGCCCCCGTTGGCACCGGACGCCGCGCCCGAAGAGCTGCTGTTCGAGGCGGCGGACGACGGGCTCTTCGCGCTGTCGGGCTTGCCGTCCTGGCACGCCGTGAGCGCGGCCGCGGCCGTCACGGCGAGCAGCGCGGCAGCGAGGGTGCGGGTGTGGCGGGGGGAGGGCTGGGGGGACATGGTGCTCCTGATCTTCGAGCCTGGCAGATGAGCTGTACTGCACTCGGGTACCTGCCCCCTGGGGGACAGGCGCCACAACACCCCTGACGCGTACGGCGGTCAGGTGGGGCCGGGTGTTGCGGCGAGCAGGGACTACCCTTCCGGCGATCACTGTCGGTTCACTAACGGAGCGCTAACGTCCGGCTGCCGCGGTGCGGTGCCGATCCCTCACGCCCCCGGAGCGCCCGTCCGGAGCCCGTCCATGACCAGGTCGAGGAGGCGGCCGGCGCGTGACTGCCAGTCGCTGTGCGGGTCGATCTGCCAGAGGCCGGCGATGGCGAGGACGAAGTCGTCGGGCGTCACGTCGGGGCGGATGGTGCCGGCCTCCTCGTTCGCCTTCAGGAGGAGGGCCACGGCCGAGGTCACCGGGCCGTGGCCCAGACCGGCCAGGCTGCCGCGGGCGCTGGTGGCCTTGCGCATGGCATCCGCCAGGCCGGCCTTGGCCATGGCGTACTGGGCGAGCCGGTCCATCCACTCCCGCAGGGCCTGCTCGGGTGCGCGGGTTTCGAGCAACTGGGAGGCGGCGTCGGCGACCTGCTGCACCTCGTAGCGGTAGACCTCCAGGACGAGTGACTCGCGGTTGGGGAAGTTCCGGTAGAACGTTCCTTGCCCGACGCCTGCCTTCTTCGCGATCGCGCTCAGCGGGGCGTCCGCGGAGTGCGTCAGCTCCGCCAGTGCCACCTCCAGGATGCGCTCGCGATTCCGTTGCGCGTCCGAGCGCAGGGGTGCGTCCTTGTGCTGCTGCACTCGTCCTCCTTCCGGCGATCACGGGAAAGCCGGTCTTGCTAACCGGACAGTTGTCCGGTAGTTTCAATGGAGTGGACAGTTGTCCGCTTAGGTCCACCATAGCGGCAGATACGGCCGGAGTGGTGGTCGGTGACGGGGGTCGGTGAGGGGTGACCGGGGTGCCCGCCGCCGGTCCGTCTCCTGTCGCCCCCCCGCCGTGGCCGCCGAGCTGACGCCGCCCGCACAGAGCCGTCCTGTACAGAGCCCTTCCTCCCTGACTGCCCGTGAGGTTCCCGCCCGGCGCTCCCGGTTCCGCGGCACGGGACCGTCCGACTTCCGAGGGACCCGCCGGCATCAGGCCCGCGCCCCGACGCCCGCCGCGCCTGACACACGCGAAAGAAGGCTGACCATGGCCCCACCGACGTCCAGCGCCGTCACCCTGCGCATCAACGGCGAGAAGCACACGCTGCCCGTCGATCACCGCACCACCCTGCTCGACGCGCTGCGCGAGCAGCTCGATCTGACCGGCACCAAGAAGGGCTGTGACCAGGGCCAGTGCGGCGCCTGCACGGTGCTGCTCGACGGGCGCCGGGCGGTGTCCTGCCTCCAGCTCGCGGTCGCCGCCGAGGGACGCGAGATCACCACCATCGAGGGGGTGGCGGACGGCGAGCGGCTGCATCCGGTGCAGCAGGCCTTCCTCGACCTCGACGGCTACCAGTGCGGCTACTGCACGCCGGGGCAGATCTGTTCGGCCCTCGCGGTGATCGAGGAGCATGCGGCCGGCTGGCCGAGCGCTGTGACCGCCGATGTACGGCCCGAGGCGGGCGTGCCGGCGCTCACCGCCGACGAGATCCGGGAGCGGATGAGCGGCAATCTGTGCCGCTGCGGCGCATATGTGTCGATCGTCCAGGCGGTGGCCCGGGCGGCCGAGGCCGCGGGCGCCCCGGCGGTGCCGCGGCAGGGGACCGGCCCGGGCGACGCCGGCGCCCCGGCGGACGGGGAGGCGGCGGCATGAGGGAGTTCGGCTATCGGCGGGCGCACGACGTCCAGGGGGCGGTCGCGCTGCTCGCTGCCGAGCCCGAGGCGCGCCTGCTCGGCGGCGGCACCAATCTCGTCGACCTGATGAAGACCGGGGTGGAGCGGCCCGCGCTGCTCATCGACGTACAGGACCTCCCCCTCGACCGGATCGAGGTCACCCAGGACGGGGGTCTGCGCATCGGCGCGACGGTCACCAACAGCGCACTCGCCGCCGATCCCGAGGTCCGGCGCCGCTATCCGGCGCTGGCGCAGGCCGTGCTGTCCGGTGCCTCGGGGCAGTTGCGCAACATGGCCACGGTCGGCGGCAATCTGCTCCAGCGCACCCGCTGCGGCTACTTCACCGATCCGGCCGCGGCGTGCAACAAGCGCGTCCCGGGCGCCGGCTGTCCGGCCATCGAGGGCGAGCACCACAACCACGCGATCCTCGGGGCCTCCGGGCACTGTGTCGCCGTGCACCCCTCGGACATGGGGGTGGCACTCGCCGCCTTCGACGCCGTCGTCGGGTACGAAACGGCAGACGGGCCAGGAGAGTTGCCCCTGGCAGAGTTCTACCTCCCGGTGGGGGACACCCCGCATCTGGAGACCGCGCTGCCGTCCGGCGCGCTGATCACCGCCCTCCGACTCCCGCCGGCTCCGGTCGCCGCCGTCTCCCGTTACCGCAAGGTGCGCGAGCGCGCCTCGTACGCCTTCGCGATCGGCTCGCTCGCCGCCGCCCTCGACGTCCACGACGGCACGGTCCGCGAGGTCCGGCTCGCCTTCGGGGCGGTGGCGTCCCGGCCGTGGCGGGCCCGGACGGCCGAGCGGGTGCTGACCGGGGGGCCGGCGAGCGCCGAGGCGTTCGCCGCCGCCGCGGATGCCGAGCTGGCGGCCGCCGAGGCGCTGCCCCACAACGGCTACAAGGTGACGCTGATGCGCAACCTCGTCGTCGCCCTGCTGACCGAGCTCACCGAGGAGGCCACGCGATGACCACGACGACCACGGCAACCACCGCGGCGACGGGGGCCGTCGGCGTCGCGCACACCCGCGTGGAGGGCCTGGCCAAGGTCACCGGCGCGGCGCGCTACGCCGGGGAGATCCCCTTCGCCGAACTCGCCCACGGCTGGCTGGTGTTGTCCACCATCGCCCGCGGGCGCATCATCGCCGTGGAGTCCGCCCCCGTGCTGGCGATGCCCGGAGTGCTCGCCGTGCTCCACCACGGCAACGCCCCGCGCGTGGACGGCAACTACACCGGGCCCCTCGGGGCGCCCGACCCGGTCGTCCAGGTCTTCCAGCACGACCGGGTGCCGTACGCCGGCTGGCCGGTGGCGCTGGTGGTCGCCGAGACGCCCGAGCAGGCGAGGGAGGCCGCCGAGAGGCTGGTGGTCCGCTACGACCAGGAGCCGCACGAGGTCGCGTTCGCCACCGGGCATCCGGACAGGTACACGCCGGAGAACTCCCCGCAGTCCCCGGCGGAGACCGAGAAGGGCGACCAGGCGGCCGAACTCGCGGCGTCCGCCGTGGTGGTGGACGCGCAGTACACCACTCCCGAGGAGCACCACCACCCGCTGGAGCCGCATGCGGCGATGGCGCGCTGGGACGGCGGCCGGCTGGAGGTCGTCGACTCCAACCAGGGCAGCAGATTCGTGGCGGAGGAACTCGCCCAGCTGTTTTCCCTGGACCCGGCCTCGGTGCGGGTACGGTCCGAGCACGTCGGCGGCGGCTTCGGCTCCAAGGCCCTGCGCCCGCACCAGGTGCTCGCCACCATGGCGGCGACCGTCCTCCAGCGCCCGGTCAGGGTGGTCCTGACCCGCCGTCAGATGTTCTCGGTCGTCGGCTACCGCAGCCCCACCGCGCAGCGGATCAGACTCGGCGCCGACGCCGACGGACGGCTGCGCGCCTTCGACCACCAAGGGGAGTCCGTCACCTCGACGGTGCACGAATTCATCGAGCGCAGCGCCGACCTGGGGCGGGTGATGTACGACGCCGCCGCGCACCACACCGTCAACCGCGTCGTACGGCTCGATGTGCCGACCCCGAGCTGGATGCGTGCGCCGGGCGAGGCGCCGGGCTCGTTCGCGCTGGAGTCCGCGCTCGACGAACTCGCCGAGAAGTGCGGACTGGACCCGATCGAGCTGCGGGCCCGCAACGAACCGGCGGCGGGCCCGGTCTCCGGTCTCCCGTTCAGCAGCCACAAGCTGCTCGCCTGCTTCGAGGAGGGCGCCCGCCGATTCGGCTGGGCGGACCGGGACCCGCGTCCCGGCCGGCGGCGGGACGGGCGCTGGCTGCTCGGCACCGGCACGGCGGCGGCACATTTCGGCGCGCGGGCCGCCCCGTCCACGGCGTCCGTGACGGCGGAAGCGGACGGCGACTTCACCGTACGGATCGCCGCGGCGGACATCGGGACCGGCGCGCGCACCGCGCTGACCCTGATCGCCGCGGACGCGCTGGAGGTGACGCCGGAGCGCATCCGGATGCGGATCGCGGACAGCGACTTCGGCCCGGCGATGATCGCCGGCGGCTCGATGGGCACCCGCTCCTGGGCCTGGGCGGTCACCACCGCGGCGCGCGAACTGCGCGAGCAACTCGCCCTGGGCGGCGGGATACCCCCGCAGGGGATCACGGTGCGCTCGGACACCACCGCCGCGATCGCCGCGCTGGCCCAGAAGGAACGGCACGCCTTCGGGGCCCAGTTCGCCGAGGTCGCCGTCGATGTCACGAGCGGTGAGGTCCGCGTACGCCGGATGCTCGGCATCTTCGCCGCCGGCCGCATCGTCAATCCGCTCACCGCCCGCAGCCAGTTCATCGGCGGCATGACCTGGGCACTCTCCATGGCGCTGCACGAGGAGGCGGTCCGGGACCGGGCCTCTGGCGCCCCGGTCGGGGCCGACCTCGCCGGCTATCACGTCGCCGCGCACGCCGACGTACCCGCCATCGAGGCGGACTGGGTCGACGACCCCGACGAGGACGACCCGGTCGGCATCAAGGGGATCGGTGAGATCGGGATCGTCGGCGGTGCGGCGGCGATCGCCAACGCGGTCTGGCACGCGACCGGGGTGCGCCACCGGGACCTGCCGATCCGCCCCGACCGTGTCCTGCTGGCGGGAGGCGGCGACCGCGCCGCCGGCTGAGCCCGTCCGGACGTCCGCGGTGCCGCCGCTCCGCCGGACCACGAACCACGAGGAGACCACGATGCTGGACATCGCCGACGAGCTGACCCGCTGGGTCGAACAGGGCCGGGACTTCGCCGTCGCCACCGTCGTGGCCGTCGGCGGCAGCGCACCGCGCCGGCCCGGCGCCGCCCTCGCCGTCGACAGCCGGGGCACGGCTCTCGGCTCGGTCTCCGGGGGCTGTGTGGAGGGGGCCGTCTACGACCTGTGCGTCCAGGCGCTCAGCGACGGAGTGACGGTCCGCGAACGGTTCGGCTACAGCGCCGAGGACGCCTTCGCGGTGGGGCTGACCTGCGGCGGGGAGATCGAGGTCCTGGTCACGCCGGTGGCGGCGGCCGCGCCGGACCGGGGGGTGTGGGCGGCGGCGCTGTCGGCCGCCGCCAAGGGCACGGCGGCGGCCCTCGCCCGGGTCGCCCGGGGCCCGTCCGAACTCCTCGGCAGACCGCTGCTCGTCCACCCCGACGGGACGTACGAGGGCGGTCTCGGCGGACCACCGGAGCTGGACCGCGCGGCGGCGGAGCAGGCCCGCGCGCTGCTCGACGCCGGGCGCACCGGGAGCTGCGACCTCGCGGAGGACGGATCGCGCTGCGAACCCGCCGTGACGCTGTTCGTCGAATCGAGTGCCCCACCGCCCCGCATGATCATCTTCGGTGCGGTCGACTTCGCCGCGGCGCTGGTGCGCGCCGGCAGGTTCCTCGGCTACCACGTCACCGTGTGCGACGCCCGCCCCGTCTTCGCCACCCGGGCCCGCTTCCCCGAGGCCGACGAGCTCGTCGTCGAGTGGCCGCACCGCTATCTCCAACGCACCGAGACCGACGGCCGCACGGTGCTGTGCGTGCTCACCCACGAGGCCAAGTTCGATATCCCCCTGCTGGAGGTGGCCCTGCGGCTGCCGGTCGGGTTCGTCGGCGCGATGGGCTCACGCCGTACCCATGAGGACCGCAACCGCCGACTCCGCGAAGCCGGCCTCACCGCACCCGAACTCGCCCGGCTCCACTCCCCGATCGGCCTCGACCTGGGCGCCCGTACCCCCGAGGAGACCGCCCTGTCCATCGCGGCGGAGATCGTCGCGGCCCGGCGGGGCGGCACGGGCGTGCCGCTGACCGGCTCGCGGCGACCGATTCACCATGACGCGGACCAGCGGGGATCCGGTGCGGCCGGGTCACCCGCCGCGGCCTGACGCCCACCCGGCCGCACGCCCTAAGGGCGGCGGCTGATACGACCGGGCCCCGACCGGGCAGGGATCCGTACATGACCGTCCTCGTCGGAACCTCCGGCTGGCAGTACAAGGACTGGCGTACGGTCCTCTACCCGCCCGACCGGCCGCAGCGGCTGTGGCTGGAGGAGTACGCGCGGCACTTCGCCACCGTCGAGAGCAATGCCGCCTTCTACCGGCTGCCCGAGGAGAAGACCTTCGCCGACTGGCGGGAGCGGACCCCCGACGGGTTCGTGATGGCCGTCAAGGCAAGTCGCTACCTCACCCACATCAAGCGGCTGCGCGATCCCGAGGAGCCGGTCGGGCGGCTGATGTCGCGGGCCGCCGCCCTCGGCCCCCGGCTCGGCCCCGTCCTGCTCCAACTGCCGCCCACCCTGCCCGCGGACGCCCGGCTGCTCGACACCTGCCTCGGCTGCTTCCCGGCCGGCACACGGGTGGCGGTCGAACCCCGGCACGATTCGTGGTGGACCGCGGAGATCCGTACGGTGCTGGAGCGGCGGGGCGCGGCGCTGTGCTGGGCCGACCGCGGCTCCCGGCCCGTGACGCCGCTCTGGCGGACCGCCGACTGGGGGTATCTGCGCTTCCACGCGGGCCGTGCGGAACCCTGGCCGCGCTACGGCCGACAGGCGCTCACCACCTGGGCGCGGCGGCTCACCGACACCTGGCCGGAGCGGGCCGACATCTATGCGTACTTCAACAACGACGTGTACGGCGCGGCCGTCCTGGACGCCGCGCACTTCGGCCGCGCCGTCGCGGCCGCCGGCCGCCGTGTGAGCCGTACGCCGACCGGGCGTGGCGCCGCTGGCTGACCACGGTGCCGGGATATATCTGCGCGGGTACCGCAGGGCGAGGAAGCGAGGTGAGAACACGGATGATCCGCCGACATGTGGTGGTCTCCGGGGACGTACAGGGGGTGTTCTTCCGCGACACCTGCCGGCGCACGGCCGAGGAGCACGCCGTGGCCGGCTGGGTGCGCAACCGCCCGGACGGGACGGTGGAGGCCGTGTTCGAGGGGCCGCCCGAGAGGGTGCAGAAGCTGGTGGACTGGGCGCACGACGGCCCGCCGCTGGCCACTGTCGACGCCGTCTCCGTCCAGGAGGAGGAACCGGAGGGACTGACGGGCTTCGCCGTCCGCTAGCTGCCCGAAGTTTCGGTAGCCGCTCGCTCACCGGCTCCCAACAATCGCGCCGGCCGGTGCCCGGCCGCCACACCGTGCTCAGAGGAAGTCGATCTCCGAGGTCAGCCGTACCCCGGTGCGGCGCAGGACCTCCTGGAAGACGATGTCGATCGCCTCGGTGAAGCCGGCGGCGCTCGCGCCCTCGTCGGCGACCAGCGTGTAGTGCAGCGAGGACAGCCGGACGCCCGGCACGATCGGGCGGCGCAGCTCGAAGCCGGCCTGCCGGATGAGCCAGCTGGCACTGACCCGCACCGAGCCGTCGGGGAAGTGGTTCACCGGAGCGTTCTGCGCCCGCAGGCTGTCGGCCTGGGCGGGGGAGATCTCGGGGCTGAGGAACACACTGCCGACCGACCGGTCGTCGGTGCCGCTGCAGCCCAGCACCATGCCCTTGCTCCGCCGGACGGCCAGCACCGCCTGCGCCACCTCCTCCAGGGGGACCCGGGTCCCGACCGGCACGCCGAGCTCGGCGGCGACCGTACGGTAGCCGACCGGCGCGCTGAGTTCGGACCGGCGCAGCGCGAAGACCAGGGTCAGCAGCGTCCAGCGGCGGGAGCGCTTGAAGACGCTGGTGCGATGGCCCAGCCCGCACGCCGCGGCATCCATGGTGACCATACGGCGCAACGTCCAGTCCCACGCGGTCACTTCCACCAGGGTGTCGGCGGTCTCCTGACCATAGGCACCGACGTTCTGGACCGGCGTGGCGCCGGCGGTCCCCGGAATGCCCACCAGCATCTCCATACCGGTGAGGCCCTCGGCGATGGTGGTGTCGACCAGGTCGGAGAGCAGATGACCGGCCTGCACCTCGACCCGCACCCGGCCGTCCGCCGTGTTCCCCGCCATCCGTACGCCCTTGGTGCTCATCCGCAGCACGGCGCAGTCGCATCCGGCGTCGCCGACCAGCACATTGCTGCCCTCGCCCAGGCAGACCGGCTCGCCGGGCAGGGTGTCGGCCAGCGCGACGAACTCGGGGAAGTCCGCCGGATCGTGCAGCTCCATCAGGGCCGCGGCCGGTCCTCCGATGCCCAGTGTCGTCATCGGGGCAAGCGGTACCGCGTGAGTGACTCGCATAGGGTCCTGTTTCTCCTGGATGCCGTTCCGTGTCAGAGGGGGGCGCGGTCGCGCAGCGGCGGGGCTCGGCCCGCGCTCAGTCCGTGCCGACCACGGGGAGCTCGCGCGTACGTGCACTGTATGCGCGCGCCGCCGACCTGCCGAAGGCGTTCATGGTGTCCGGCCCTGGCACACCGCCGGTGGCCGGCCCGCATGCAGCAGATCGTCCGCCCGTTGCACGATCTCGCGCGCCACCGCGCTGTCGTACCGCAGAAACCTCCGGCGCAGGCTCATCAGCCGGGTGTGGGCGCGCTGTGAGGTGACGTTCCCGGTCAGCGCCAGCGCGTCCGCGGTGGCCTGCGCCGCACCGTCGAGCTCACAGCGCGCCAGCCGTGCCTCGGCCAGCGAGGCGCTGTGCAGCAGCAGGTTGCGCGGCTGGCTGCCCTTGAGCATGTCGATCCCGCGGGTCAGATGGGACTCCGCCCGCTGGGGGCGCCCCAGCTCCAGCCAGGCCCGTCCGGCGTCGGCCACCATGACCGCCGGGGTGAGCCAGTACGCCCAGGGCGGCTCACAGGAGGGCCGGCCGGCCCGGCTGAGCTCGGCGGCCTCCTCCAGGGCGCGTTGACAGCCCGCTTCGTCGCCGAGGCTCGCATGGGCTCTGGCCTCGCGGGTGGCCAGCAGCGCCTGGCCGATGCCCATGTCCTCGTGCGCCGCCCCCTTGCGGGCGATGCGGCTCAGCCGCAGCGCCTCCTCCGCCCGGCCGGCCCAGCCGGCGCGGTAGCTCATGCAGGAGATGATGTACGCGGCGAGCGGCCGGTCGCCGGCGGCACGGGCGGCGCTCAGCGCGTTCAGAAAGCGCGTGGTGCTCAGCGCGTCCATGCCCTGATCGGCGGTCAGCCACGCGGTGAGCTGGCCGAGCTCGGCGATGATGCGGTGCAGTTGCAGCCCGGTCTCGGCGCCGTAGGAGTACTTGGCGGCCAGCTTCTGCGCCCACTGCAGGTCCTGGAGCGCCCAGTCCAGTACGAGTCCGCTGCTGGCGCTGTCGTCGAGCTGACGCAGCTGCTGGATCCGGACGGTCAGCATGCCGACCGCGGCATCGGGGACCTCGTCGCCGCGGCTGCGCGAGGGCGGTGGCGCGTCGTCGGTCACCAGCCAGTCCACCGATGCCGTCAACGGGTCCTGATCGGAGGGCAGAGGGAGGGGTGCCACCGGACGATGGGCGGGGCCCTGGGGGAGCGGCGGGGTGCCGGCCGGGAAGTGCTGGGGCCACAGCGCCTCGACCGCGATCGGCTCACCGAGCTGCTCGGAGAGGATCCGGGCGACGATGTGCGGCAGCCGGCGGCGGGGGCAGGAACCCTTCAGCCAGTTGTAGGGGGCCTTGCTGCTGATGGTGCCGCTGCCGCAGCGTCTGTTGATCTCACGGGCCAGCCGCTCCGGCGGCCAGGATAATCGCGCCAGACACGAGGCTAAGAAGGAAGTATCGGTCATCTGCGGACACCTTCGGCCGCGGCTGCCCTCGGCGCCGGTGCACTGGTCGCCGGAGCGGGGACGGCCGCTTCCGGCGACTGCCCGGCCGGTCCCCGGGTGAGGCCGGACCTGAGCCGGATCGGGCCGACGGTGTGCATAGCTGCTTTCCACGCTCCCCTGCCAGAACTACCGGTGCGTACAAGGCATGCCCCGGGGCGGGACACGGAATCTGTGACGACAGCCACAGCTCTTGCCCGGGCGATGCAGTCGCACTTCCAGTGCGGGAAGTGCGGCTTCGCGGCCTCAGACGCGGGCCGGCTGCCGGGTCGGCGGGGCGTCGTCCGGCACCGAGGACGGGTGCAGCGCCCACCAGTACAGCGCGACGCCGACGGCCAGGACGGCGACCGCGAACAGGAAGGGCGCGGCGAACGACCCGGTCACGTGCGCCAGCCGGCCGGTGAGCAGCACACCGCCGGCGGTGGCCGCCGTATTGAGGAAGTTCATCAGCCCGCTGACCGCCCCCACCGTCCCCGGCGGGGCGAGCAGGCCGGGCAGGCTCCAGGCCACGGGCGCGGCGATCGCCAGCCCCGCGAGGGAGGCCGACATCCAGCAGACCGCGACCGCCGGCGAGGCCGCGCTCCCCGCGGCGCCGATGGTCGCGCCGAGCGCCAGCCCGCAGGTCAGTACGGCTTTGCGCACCCGCCACGGATGACGGCCCCGGCGCACCAGCCGGTCCACCAGCCAGCCACCGAAGGCGAGTTCGGCCACCGTCGCCACCGCCCACGGAATCATCGAGTACAGGCCGGACTGCAGCAGCCGCACGTGGAACTGCCGTTGGAGGAACTCCGGCATCCAGGTCAGCACGATGTTGATGGTGTAGCCGTAACAGGCGAAGCCGCAGGACAGGATCCAGATCCTGCCGGAGCGCAGCGCCACGAGGAACTGCCGGGCGCCGCCCCGGTCGGTGTCCCGCGCCCCGCCCGCAAGGATGAAGTCCCGCTCTGCCGGACGCAGTGAGCGCAGCGCGGAAGGGTCCCGGTAGCCCCACCACCACACGGCGGTGAACAGCACACTGACCGCGGCGCTGAACAGGAACCCGGCCCGCCAGCCCCACTCGCTCATCACGAGGGCGAGCACCGGGAAAGCGATCATGTTGGCGAGCTTGGTCGCTCCGTCGAACAGAGCCGTCGCCATGCCGCGCTCACCGACCGGGAACCAGGCAGCGGTCGCCTTGGAGGCGCCGACCATCGACGGCCCCTCGGCCACCCCGAGCAGCAGCCGGGCCACGATGAGCGGGCCGACCCCACTGGCCACGGCGGTCAGCAGGCCGGCAACGGCCCATAACGCCGAGGCGATCCGGGTGAGCCGGGAGACGCCCAGGAGGTCGACCAGCATCCCGGCGGGTAACTGGACCAGGCAGTACGACCAGGTGAAGGCCGACAGGACCACCCCGAGTTGCTGGAGATCCAGCCCGAAGTCCTCGGCGATCGAGGAGCTCGCCACCGATATCGCCGTGCGGTCGAGGAAGTTGACGACGATACCGCCGGCCAGCAATCCGCCGATCGCCCAACGGGTGCGTCCACGGGGTTCCACGAGCGTGCGTCCGCCTTTCCTGGTGCGTCCGTCGCCGGTTACCGGGACGGCCCTCGGATGTCCGGGCCGGAGGTCCCGCCGGGCACAGCGGTCCGCTGACGAACGGACCGGACGGCCCGAACCGACCGGCGGGACGCCCGGATTCCGGGCGGACGCTACTCCTGTGGCAGCGGCCGGCAGCCGCGGGGTGTCGAGAATTGGCGGTGTCCGGTCAGGAGGCTGCCGTCGCCTCTCCCCGCCGGGTGGGCGACGCCGCGCACCCCACGCGTCGAAACAATGGCCGAAATTCGGGGCAGGGCCCTGGCACGGTGCGCACCGTCCCAGGGCCAACGCCCCTGCGGGCCTCCCCCTGGGAGACGACTAGGAGACGATTACGTGACGACGTCCCGCACGGGCTTGCCCGCCAGATGGTCGAGGACGTTCTGTACGGCGGCCAGGGCGATGCGGACGAGCGTCTCGCGGGTGACGCCCGCGACATGCGGGGAGAGGACCACGTTCGGGGCCTTGAGCAGGCGCAGGGCCGCCGTGGGCGGTTCGGGGTCGAAGACATCGAGGCCGGCGCCGGCGAGGGTGCCGGCCTCCAGCGCGTCCGCGAGGGCGTCCTGGTCGATGAGGGCGCCGCGGGCGGTGTTGATGACGAACGCGGTCGGCTTGACGAGGGCGAGGCGCTCCGCGTCGAGAAGGTGGCGGGTCCGCTCGGTGAGCGGGGCGTGCAGGCTGATGTAGTCGGCGGTGCGCAGCAGTTCGTCGACGCTCAGATGACGGGCGCCGCCGAGCCGGGCCGCGTCCTCGGGCGCGAGCGGACTCGGCCCGGCATAGACGATGCTCATGTCGAACGCGACCGCGCGCCGGGCCACTTCCGTACCGATCTGGCCGAGCCCGATGATGCCGAGGGTCTTGCCGGACAGTTCGGTCAGGGACTGCTGGAGGCGGGGCAGTGCCCAGTCGGCCTCGACCAGGGCGGTGTGCGCGGGGACCAGTTGCTTGGCGAGGGCGAGCATCAGGGCGAAGGTCTGCTCGGCCACGTTCTGCTTCTCGGCGCTGCTGGAGCCGATGGTGCAGACCGGGACGGAGCGCGCGCGGGCCGCGTCCAGATCGACGTAGTCGAAGCCGTGGCTGGCGCACTGGACGAGTTCCAGATCCGGCGCGGCGGCGAGGTGTGCGGCGGTGACCGGGCTCAGACCGGTGATCAGGACATTCGCCGCGCGCAGGGCCGCGGGGTCCTCGTCGGCCGTCTCGACGACCGTGACCCGGGCCTGCCCGGGGAAGAGACCGGTCAGCGCGGCGCCGGCGGTACGGCCGCCGACGTGCGGGGAGATGACGGCGAGGACATTCTTCACCGGCCGCGTCCCGGGGTCCGCGGCCGGATCTGTCGTGGGGGTCATGCGGGCTCCTCGATGAGGTCGTCGGCGGTCAGGGTGGTGGGGCGGGAGTGCCCGGACAGGGCGAGCGTCAGATCGAACTCGGCGAGCAGACAGCGGATGACGTGCTCCACGCCGGCCTGGCCGTCGAGGCCGAGACCGTAGGCGTAAGGGCGCCCCACCAGCACCGACTTCGCGCCCAGGGCCAGCGCCTTCAGGATGTCGTCGCCGGTGCGGATCCCGCTGTCGAAGAGGACGGTCAGCCGGTCCCCGGCCGCCTGCGCGACCCGGGGCAGTGCGTCGGCGGCGGCGACCGAGCCCGCCACCTGGCGGCCGCCGTGGTTGGACACCACCACCCCGTCCATACCGGCCTCGGCGGCCAGCAGCGCGTCCTGCGGGTGCAGGATGCCCTTGAGGACGATCGGGCCGTCCCAGTTCTCGCGAAGGAAGGCCAGGTCCGGCCAGGTCTTCGCGGGATCGGCGAACATCCCCACGAAGTGCATCACGGCCGCGTCGGGGTCCTCGTGCACCGGCTTGGCGAGCCCGGCGGTGAACGCCGGGTCGGTGAAGTAGTTGGCGGTGCCCACGCCGCGCAGGAACGGGAGGTACGCCTGGTCGAGATCGCGTGGCCGCCAGGCGAGGAGCGGGGTGTCGAGGGTGACGAACAGCGCGGTGAAGCCCGCTGCCTTCGCCCGGTGCAGAAAGCTCCGGGTCACCTCGCGGTCCTTCGCCCAGTACAGCTGGAACCAGCGCTCCCCGTCTCCCATCGCCTCGGCGACCTGCTCCATGGGGGTGCTGGAGGCGGAGGACAGGATGTACGGCACGCCCAGCGCGGCGGCGGCCCGGGCGGCGGCGGGCTCGGCGTCCGGATGCATCAGCGACAGCACGCCCACCGGAGCCAGCGCGAGCGGCGCGGGCAGCGAGTGGCCCAAGACCTCCACGGACAGGTCGCGTTCGGCCACGTCCCGGAGCATCCGCGGGACGATCCGCCGGCGGTCCAGTGCGGCCCGGTTGGCGTCGGCGGTGCTGCCGGTACCCGCGCTGCCGGCCACATAGCCGACCGGGCCGGGGCCGAGCCGCTGCTCGGTGAGCTCCTCCAGCCGCGACAGATCGGTCGGCAGCCGTGGGACGGCGCCCGTCATCCCGCGGAGATAGATCTCGTACTGAAAGTCCGCCCAGTGCTTCGCCATCCGTACGTCCCGCCTCTCGTTCGCTGAGACCGCATGCTCACCGAGATCCTGGCGACAGTGACAAGGCCCGTCCACCACGGTGCGCACAACGCGCGGCTGACATCATCACCCTGTGATGAAGGAACGGGAGCGCAGCCGGCGTGCCTCGGTCGGTGCCCTGACCGCGCGGGCGGCCCGGCTGGGCAGTCAACTCCCGTGCCTTTACTGCCTGTTGGTGGCGGAGCCGGTTCGCGGAACCCGCCCTACGGCCCGTCCTGACCGTCCTTATTGGCCTTGAGCTTCTTCCACACCGCGCTCAGCGCTTCGAGGTCCTCCTCGTCGAGGAGGTCGGTGAACACCGGTGCCAGGCAGCTGCGGCGGGTGGCATCGGCCTCCTGGAAGAGCTGATGGCCCTCCGGCGTGAGCGACACCTCGACGGAGCGTGCGTCACGCGCCGAGGGGGTGCGGACGACCAGCCCACGGCTCTGCAGGGCATCGACCACGCGGGAGACCTGGCTGCGGCTGAGCATGGTGCTGTTGCCGAGCACGGAGGCCGGGACCGGGTCCGGGCTGGAGGCGAGCCAGAGCATCACCTCGAACCAGGAGACCGGCAGATCATGGGCCTTGCTCAGGGCGCGGTCCACGCGTTCGGTCAGCACGGTCCCGGCCCAGACCAGCCCGTAGAAGGCGTAATCGGCCGCCGGCATCTCGGTCTGGGTGAGCTTCCTCTTCGCCATGCGGGCAAGACTACCGTTTGCGTGTACGCACACATAATGCTTAAGGTGTGTGTACACGCACTTAACTTGCTCCTCGCAGCAGACCGAAAGGCCTCACCACCATGGCTTCCACCTCGTCCACCTCCTCTGCCACCGCTTCCGCCGCTCGCAAGATTGCTCTGATCACCGGTACGTCCTCCGGCATCGGCCTGGCCGCGGCGATCGCCGCCGCGCGGGCCGGCTGGCAGGTCGTGGCGACGCTGCGGGACACCGGCCGTGCGGGGGCGCTGCGCACGGCCGCCGCCGAGGCGGGGGTGGAGCTCGATGTCCGGCAGCTCGACGTCACCGACGAGGCCTCCGTCGCTGCTGCGGTCAGCGGGGTGATCGCCGACCACGGCCGGCTGGACGCGGTGATCAACAATGCCGGTGCCGGGCACCTCGGCACCCTGGAGAACGAGTCGGTGGCCGACGTCCGCGCGGTCATGGAGGTCAACTTCTTCGGCGTGCTGCATGTGTCGAAGGCGGCGCTGCCGCATCTGCGCGCGACCGGTGGCCGTCTGATCACCGTCACCAGCGTCGGCGGGGTCGTCGGTCAGCCCTTCAACGAGGCATACTGCGCGGCCAAGTTCGCCGTCGAGGGCTACATGGAGAGCCTGGCGCCGGTCGCGGCCACCCTCGGGGTGTCCGTGTCCGTCGTCGAACCGGGCGCCGTGGCCACCGAGTTCGTCAACAACATCGGGATCGATCTGCAGGCCGAGGTCGACGCCGCGGGCCCGTACGCGAAGCCGCTGCGGGCCTACCTGGACCGCACCACCGCGCAGTTCCTCAACGGCGCACAGTCCCCGGCCGAGGCCGCCGAGGCCGTAGTGGAGGCGCTCACCGCGGACCGGCCCGCGTTCCGGATCCACACGTCGGACTGGGCGCGCGGCTTCACCGGCACCAAGCTCGCCGACCTGGACGGCTCGGCGGTGCTCGGCCTCACGGCCCAGTGGGTGAGCTGACCACTTTCGCGGCCCTCTGTTCGTCACCTGCGTTTCGCACCCGGAATCCGCGCGGCTTTCCGGTCCGGTCACTCCGGGAGGCTTTCCGGCCCGGCCGATCGGCGCGGAATCAAGCTGAAGAGATTGCCAGGGATTCCCCATAATCCCCGCCGCATTTGGTTGCGGAGCGGGAAAATTCGCCGCGGTCGTCGCCGGTGCGCCGCGGACTGCCACTTCGGTGCGCGGTCCGTGCCCGCACCGGCGCCGCGCTCGCCCCGGGAAAGCTGTGCCCAGCACGCATTTCCCTCTCTTCCTCTCGCTTCTCTCGGTCCGGCAGGCAGGGGCCGGGGCCGAATCCGCGCCCGCGGCGGAGGTCACCGCGCGACAGTCGCCGCACAACCCACCTCCACCAGCCCCTGATTGACCGGTGCAGGAGCGCCCCGGGAGCCGCCCGACCTGCCGTGTCGCCGCTGCCGTTCCCCGGACCGCATGACGTCGCCGTAACCGGAATTTCCGGAGCTATACGGAACGAACTGAACGTTTCGGGACTGTCCGGAACGCCCGTCGAGTGACGCCTCTTCGGAGAGCGACATCACAACTCGCTTTCATATCGTTGTTGGTTCGATTCTTGACGAATGTGCCGTGGGTGACGTTCACTTCAGCAGTTCTGGGCCGGTCAGGAGGCCCCTTTGGAGGTACCGGGAATGAATGCAATAATGCGGCGCGCCCTCACCGGCGCGATGGCGCTTTCGCTCGCAGCGCCCTTGGCGGCCTGCGGAAGTGATCATCAGGATGCCGGTGCGGGCAAAGACACCGTCGGTCTGCTGCTCCCGGAAAACAAAGCGGCCCGCTACGAGAAGTTCGACCGCCGTATCATTTCGGCACGCATTGCGTCCCTCTGCCTCGAATGCAAAGTCGACTACCGCAATGCCGAGCAGCAGGTCGATGCCCAGAAGAGACAGTTCGAAGCCCTGGTGACGAAGGGCGTCAAGGTCATCATCCTGGACCCGGTCGACGCCGAGGCGGCCAAGAGCTGGGTGGACTCGGCCGCGAAGAAGGGCGTCAAGGTCATCGCGTACGACCGGCTCGCCGAGGGCGATGTCGCGGCCTATGTCTCCTACGACAACGAGAAGATCGGCCGGCTCCAGGGGCAGGGAATTCTCGCCGCGCTCGGCTCGCAGGCGGCCGCCTCCGACGTCGTCATGATGAACGGTTCGCCGACCGACCCGAATGCGCCGTCCTACAAGAAGGGCGCCCATCAGGTCCTTGACGGCAAGGTCCACAAGATTGTTTACGAGAAGAGCATCCCCGACTGGTCCGCGGCGAAGGCAAAGAAGGAGATGGGCGACCTCATCGACGCTCGCGGAGCGGCGGGATTTGACGCGGTCTACTCCGCCAACGACGGCATGGCGGGCGGCATCGCCGAGGCGCTGAAGTCCGCCGGCATCAAGAACGTGGTGCTCGGCGGTCAGGACGCCGAACTCCCCGCTCTGCAGCGGCTGGTCGCCGGCACTCAGTCCTTCACCATTTACAAGGAAGTCCGGCCGGAGGCCGAAACCGCCGCCGAAATCGCGTTCCGCCTCCTGCGCGGGAAGAGCATCACGTCCTTCACCTCGACCACCGCCCAGAGCAAGAGCAAGTCCGGTATCCCCGCGCAGCTCTTCAAGGCGCAGATCGTCACCCGTAAGAACATGAAGGACACCGTCGTCCGCGACGGCGTCGTGCGCACCGACCTGCTCTGCGCCAACGGCCTCAGCGCCCAGTGCAAGTCCCTCGGCCTGAACTGAGCGCACACCGGCCCCCTTCGGTAGGTGCCGGATTTCTCAGGTGATGACCGCCCCGTCGACAGCCGATGCCGGCAAGCCCGGCATCCGGCCGCCGACGGGGCGAAGCCGTGTGCGGGGCGAAGCCGTCTGTGGGGCGAAGCCGTCTGTGGGGCCCGTCCCCCGTACGCGGCTTCCGTCCCCGTACGCGGCGACCGGCGCAGCGGGCCCGTCCGCCTCCCTCAGCGCGACCTGGCGGCGCCGCCCACCGCCTCGACCAACGGCAGCATCCGGTGCGGCACCCGCTCGCGCAGCGCCACCTCCGTACGGGTGCGGACCACGCCCGGCATGCTGATCAGCTGCTGGATCACATCCTCCAGATGCGCCGCGTCCCGGGCCACCACCCGGGTCAGCAGATCCCCGCCGCCGGTCGTCGAGAACGCCTCGATGATCTGCGGCACCTCCGCCAGTGCGTCGGCCACCTCCTCCAGATGCCCCTGGGTGACCTCGATATGGACGAAGGCCAGTACGGGGTGGTCGAGCGCGGCCGGGGACAGTCGGGGGCCGTACGCGGTGATCACACCGTCCCGTTCGAGGCGGTCCAGGCGCGCCTGCACGGTTCCCCGGGCGACCCCGAGGAGGCGCGCGTACTCCCGCACACTGGTGCGCGGCTGCTCCAGCAACAGCCGAAGGATCTTGGCGTCCAGCGCATCCACGGCCATGGCCCCAGGGCTCCTCACGGTCGGCGAAATCTGCTGATGACGCTACCAATGGCTCAGAGATGTGGGTAATGGCTGGGCCAGTGGTCCTGCTTTGCTTCCAAGGGTCCGTCCCGGCCGCCTGGTGCCGATCCGCGGGAAGAGGCCGCCGATGGCCGCACTCCCGCCAATGGCCCCCTTCCGGCCCCACGGAACCGGCACTCTCTATACCAATGGCACAGCGATTCCAGCCCCTGTTGAGCAAGCTGTCGTAGTGATGCTCTGATGTCCCCGTCGATGGCGCTGCGGATTCCGCGGCGCCTTTTTCATGCCGAACCGTCGAAGGGGCAAAAGCCGTGCTGAAGAGGGTGTTCGTGGCTCCGGATCCGGGGCGGCTGCGGCTGCGCGGCGCCGTGCGGGCCGTCCTCGGCATCGGCCTGGCGGTCACCGTGTGCGGTCTCGCCGGTCACTCGCTCGTCGGCGCCGTCACCGGCGGACTGGCGGCCCTGCTCGCCCTCTTCACGGTCACCGACGCGACGGTCCGCGGCCAGCTGGTCACCACGGCACTGCTGCCCGCCGTCGGCTTCCCGGTGCTCGCCGCCGCGGCGGTGCTGCACGACCACCCGGTGACCCGCGACACGGTCTTCCTCGCCGTGGTCGGTGCCGGGGTCTACGCCCGCAGGTGGGGGCCACGGGGGCACGCCCTGGGCGTCTTCGCGTTCATGACGTTCTTCGCGGCGCAGTTCCTGCACACCGAGCCGGGCCGGCTGCCCGTGCTGTACGGCGCGGTCACCCTCGCCCTGCTCGCCTCCTCCACCGTCCGCTTCGGCCTCTGGTGCTACGAGCGCCGGCTGCCCCCGGCTGCCGTACCCGCCCCGCCGGGGGGCCGTGGGCTCGCCCGGACGACCACCCGCCAGGCGATCCAGGCGACCGCCGGCGCCACCTTCGCCCTCGTGGCCGGCCAGCTGCTCTCCGACCAGCGCTGGTACTGGGCCGTGGGCGCCACCTGGTGGATCTTCGTCAACACCACCTCGCGCGGCGAAACCCTGGTCCGGGGCTTCCGCCGGGCCCTGGGCACGGTGCTCGGCATCGCCCTCGGCCTGCTCGTCGCCGTCCCGCTGCACGGCGCCGTCGTCCCCACGGTGGCCCTGCTCGCGGTCAGCGTATTCGGGATCTTCTACGCGGCCGCGGTGTCCTACACCTGGATGATGCTCGCGGTGACGCTGCTGGCCGGGCTGCTGTACGGGCTCCTGGGGGTGCTGGATCCCGCGCTGCTCGCGCTGCGCCTCGCGGAGACCGGTGTCGGGGCGCTCGGTGCCGCGCTCGCCGTGCTCTGCGTGCTGCCCGTCACCACCCACGCGACCACCGATGCCTGGATCCAGCGCGCCCTGCGCTGTGTGCACCTCTGCACCGCCGAGGCCGCCGCCCGCCTCGCGGGCTCCGGGACCGCCGACCCCACCCCGCACGTCGCCGCACTGGAGCCCCTGCTGAGCAGGGTGCGGCTCTCCCTCGCCCCGCTCGTGCACCCCCTGAGCCCGCTGCGTGCCCGCAAGGCACGGGCCCGTCAGGTGCTCGCCCTGCTCGACGACTGTGCCCGTGAGGTGCGCGGGCTGGCTGCGATCGCCGCCGACCCGGAGGCCTCCCACGACGCCCGGCTCACCGCGGCCTGCCGGCGGGTGGAGGCCGCCGTCGAGGCGCTCACCACCCCACAGCTGCCGGGCGACGCGGCCGCCACCACGGTGTCCGTGGCGCACCCTCCCGAGGCGGAACCCGCGCTGATGCATCTGCACGGCCTGGAGCGGGCGCTGGCCGAACTCTCCACACCCCTGCGCAGCTCCCCGCGCGCCCCGCTGGTCGACGCCTGATCCACGGCCACGGTCCCGCTCATACGGCGGCGCGCGCCTCATACGGCGGCGTGCGCCCGTGAGCGGAACCGGTCATCACCCCGTCCGCGCCGTCCGCGCCTGTTAGCGTCGCCCGAGCACCTCAACGGGCAGGCGGACGAAGGGTGGAGCCGTGGCGACGGGCGAGCGCGGACTACGGGCGTACATCGGATCGTTCACCTCGGCGGGCGGCCTGGGCATCACCACTGCGGCCGTGGACCCGGAGTCCGGCGCCCTGACTCCGCTGCACTCCACCGATGCCGTCCCCAACCCCTCCTACCTGGTGCCGAGTCCCGACGGCCGGTACCTCTACGCGGTCAGCGAGACCCCGGAGGGCGCCGCTGCCGCCTTCGCGCTCACCCCCGGCGGACCCGAACTGCTCACCCCCGCTGTGCCCGTCCAGGGCGCCGACCCCACCCATCTCACCCTGGCCGCGGGCCATCTCGTCACCGCCAACTACAGTTCCGGCAGCGTCAGTACGCTCCCGGTACGGGCCGACGGGACATTGAGCGGCCCCGCCACCGTGCTCGCCCACGAGGGCAGCGGCCCGCGGACCGACCGCCAGGAGGGCCCGCACGCGCACGCCGTGCTGCCGGACCCCAGCGGCCGCTGGCTGCTCAGCGTCGACCTGGGCACCGACTCGGTCCGCAGCTGCACCCTGACCGCTGCCGACGGCGCGCTGACCGTACGCGGCGAGACCCGGCTGCGGCCCGGCAGCGGCCCGCGCCACCTCGCCTTCCACCCGCGCGGCGACCTCGCCTACGTCATCCATGAGCTGGCTCCGATCGTGACCGTCTGCCGGTGGGACGCCGGCACCGGTGCGCTGACGCCGGTGGCGGAGACCGGCCTGCTGCCGGACGGCGCCGCCGCGGACGGCACCTTCCCCTCCGGACTGGTCGTCTCCCCGGACGGCCGGTTCGCCTGGGCCGCCAACCGGGGCCACGACAGCCTCTCCGTCCTCGCCCTCGACGGCGTTGCCGCAGCCCTCGTCACCACCGTCCCCTGCGGCGGCCACTGGCCCCGGGACCTGGCGGTGCACCCCGGCGGCCGGCACCTGTACGCCGCCAACGAGCGCTCCGGCGACGTCACCTGGTTCACCGTCGACCCGGCGACCGGCATCCCCGCCCGCACCGGATCCGTCGCGGCGCCCGCGGCCTCCTGCGTCGTCTTCGCCTGAGCGGCCGCGCGACCGCTCAGCCCTGCGGAAAGCGCCCGCCGAAGTACACCTGCGTCTCGGCGAGCCGGCCGCCTCGCACCGTCGTCACCTCGACATTGCGATGCCGCTCGCCCGTCTTCAGCTCGTATTCGTAGCGCACGCAGACCTGCTCGTCGTCGAGGGGCACCGCATCGAGGATCACCTGCCGGCGCAGCCGGTCCGCGGTGGGGAAACAGAACTCCAGGAACGCGGCCTTGCCGATGTGGTCGTCCTGTGGGCTGGTGAAGACGTAGTCCTCGGCGAGCAGCCGGTCCATTGCCGTGCGGTCCTGGGCGAGATAGGCCTCGAAGGCGGCGCGGACGACATCGACGTGCGACATGAACTTCCTCCCGTGGGCGGCCCGCTCGCGCCCCGGAGAGCGCGCGGCCGGCGAGTGACCTGTGCAGGACGCTAGTGGCTGGAGGATGCCCGCACTCCTCGCCCGGCGCGTCAGGCGTACGGCAGGCGCCCTGCGTGCTCCTCTGGCAGCCGTACGGCCGGCGGTCGCTCGACGCCTCGGACACTGCCCTCCCGGGCCGCCTGACGGGCATCTGCGCCGCTCGGGACGGGGAACGGATTCCGTGCCTCCGCCGGCATGCGTCGCCGCCTTGCCGCGCCTCCGACCGGACAGGGCGAAGGGCCGCCCCCGCGCGGCGCGCGAGGACGGCCCTTCGAAGCCGTGCCTCCGGGAGGGGAGGGGTCCTGGACGAGTATGTCGTCTAGCGGACCGGTACCCCCTGCGACTGCGTCGGGAGGGTGATGCCCACCGTCGCCGCGTAGTTCGAGAGCACCAGCCGGCCCACCGTGCTGTAGGCGCCCAGCGCCTCGGCCGAGGCGCAGCCCGCCTCCGCCGCGGCCGCCCCCAGAAGGCCGTCGGCGATCTCCGGGCCGATCAGGTACGGGGCCAGCGCCAGCTGCTGCGAACCGGACTCGCGCAGCTGGTCGGCCGTACGGGAGATGGCGCCCTCCTCGTCGAGGGCGGCGGCCAGCACCGGCACCGCGAGCCGCGCGGAGAGCAGCATGCCGGTGATCCCGGCGGCCTGCACGGCCTCCTCGCCGCCCACGGTGGCGAGGATGATGCCGTCGGCGGCCGTGGCGACCGTGAACAGCCGGGCGCGGTCGGCGCGCGCCAGACCGGCCTCGGAGAGCCGGACGTGCAGCGCCTCGGCGAGCAGCGGATGCGGGCCGAGGACATCGGTCAGCTCGGCGCCGGAGCCGCTGTTCATGATGGCCTGGCGTATCCGGCGCAGCAGGGCGCTGTCCGGGCCGGCCAGCAGCGGCACCACCACGGCGACGGGGCCGGGGTCGGGCTGTCCGTCGGCGTCCTCGCGCGCCTTGTGCTCCGTGGCGGCGTGCGCCAGCACGGCCTCCAGCGACGGGAACTCGTCGTCGCCGCCGTCGACGTAGCCGATACGGGCGTCGAGGCCGGGGAGTTCGGAGCGGGCGATGCTGGAGACCTCGTCGGCCAGGCTGCGCGCGGCGGACGAGGGGGTGCCGGGCACGGCCAGCACCAGGGCGGGCGCGCCCTCGGGCGCGGCCAGGGGTTCCGGCTTGCGGTGGCGGCCGGACTGCCGCGCGCGCGGCATTCGTACAGGCAGGCCGGGTGCGGCTCCCGGGCTCGGGGGTGCGGCGTCAAAATGGGGCGAGCCAGGTGCGGGCCCAGTGGGGGAACTCATGGCGCCGCATGCTAACGCCTCGGGTCGTACCCGCGCGGAGGGAGGGTTCGGTGACGAGGTATCCGTCCCGTTTTATCCCGCGGGTCAGGGGTCACGGGCCCGGCGAAGGCCGGGTGATCTGCAACAACTCGGCGTCGGCGGGGAGCGTCAGACGGTCACCGGCCAGTGCGGCGGCGATGGCCAGCGCCCCGTCGAGCGGGCTCCCGGCGGCGACCGTCCGGCGCGCCCGCGGCAGCCGCTCGGCGAGCGCCTCCCGCAGCGGCGCCAGCAGCGGCTCGCCCAGGCCGAACAACCCGCCGGTGCAGGCCACCACGCTGTCCGCGGCCGGCGGGCAGACCGCGGCCGCGGCATCGGCGAGATGGCCCGCGGCGGCCCGCAGGATGCCGAGCGCCACCGTGTCGCCGCGGGTGGCGCAGCCGACCACCTCCGGGGCGAACGAGGCGAGTACGGCGGGCCGGTCGGCGCGGGGATAGAGCGCGCCGGGCAGTGCGCGGGCCGGCCCGAACACCGCTTCCGCGCGCGCCAACAGGGCCGCCGAGCCACCGGGCCGACCGTCGTACTCCCGCAGCGCGGCCTCCAGTCCGGCGCGGCCGATCCAGGCACCGCCGCCGCAGTCGCCCAGCAGATGTCCCCAGCCGTCCGCGCGGCGCCAGCCGCCCGCCGCGGTCGCATCCGTGCCCAGGGCGATCAGGCCGGTGCCCGCGGCGATCACGGCACCGGGCCGCTGTCCCAGTGCCCCGGCGTACGCGGTGACCGCATCGGCGGCCAGGGCACACTGCCGCGCGCCGAAGGCGGTGGCCAACGCGGCGGGCAGCCGGGTGCGCAACTCGTCTCCCAGCGTGGCCGCACCGGCCGCGCCCACGCACACCGCGGTGAACCCGTCCGCGCCCACTTCCCGCTGCAACTCCTCGGCCGCGGGCAGTAGTTGGGACAACAGATGTCCGGCGTCGATCCCCGCGGGGCCGAGGCGCACCGGCTCGCGGGAGGTGCGTACGGCCAGTGGGTGGGCCACCTCGTCGGCGGCGTGGGCGACGGCGATCCGCAGGCCCGACCCGCCCGAGTCGACCCCGAGAACATGACCGGCGCCGACGGCCCCCCGGCCGCGCCCGGAGGGCTCACCCAAGGCCGCGGGCGTCCTGCTTGAGGGCGGTGTCGACGGTCAGGGCCGTGGCGACGACCAGGCTCAGCAGCGGGTCGGGCAGCTGGTGGTGGATCTGCAGGACGTAGTTGTCCGCCGACGTGAACATCGTCTTGGCCAGGCCCTCCCAGGTCTTGGTGATCCGGGCGATCTCGGTGTCGGCGTGGTCGACGATGGCGAAGTTCCAGGCGCGCCAGTTCTCGGCCTTGATGGCGCCGATCTGCTGGCCGTTGACCATCATCCCGAAGTTGATCTTTCCGATGGCGTTCTGCTGCACGATCTCGCCGACCGGCGAGCCGTCCGGACGCTGCACGATCACCTTGGACTTGAGGATCTTCGCCGGCCGGGTCAGCACCAGCTGCGGCTGGCCGTAGGCGTCCCGGATCTCCAGCTTGTGGGTCATGTACTGGTCGAGGCTGGAGACGACGCGCAGCACCTTCTTGGCCGTGCTCTGGCCGACCTGGACGACCGTACCGATGGTGTTGCCGTGCTGGTCGAAGACGCTGTACTCGTTGCTGACCTCGATGAGCTTGGCCTTCTGGTTGACCACCAGCACCGGTTCGGTGAACAGGCTGCCGCCGCCCGGCCCGCCGGGCGCCACCCCGGCCTGCTGCTGCACCTGCCGCTGCACGGCGCCCGGGTTCCCGACGGGCTGCCCCGGCATCGGCTGCTGTCCGTACGGCTGCTGCATCGGCTGGCCGGGCGCCTGCTGGGGGTGCCCGTAGCCCTGCTGCCCGTACGGTGCGCCGCCCTGCTGCGGGCCCGGGGCCTGACCGGGGGCCGGCTGCCCCGGCGGCATCGCCTGCTGGCCCGGCGCCTGCTGGTGCGGCATCTGCTGCGGGGGCTGCTGGGTGGCCTGTTGGTGCGGCGCCTGCTGCTGCATCGGCTGCTGCTGGGGAGTTGGCCCGGGGCCCGGTTGCGGTGGCTGGTGCTGGGCCGGGGCCGTGGGCTGTTGTCCCGGGTGGGTGTGCTCCGTCCACTGGGACCCGTCCCACCAGCGCAGTTGGTGGGGGGTGCCCTGAGGGTCGGCGTACCAACCCGCAGGGATGTTCGCATTCGTCATGCCAGGCACACTATCGCCCGGTGTCAGGGCAGCCTCCAGTCGACGGGCTGGGCGCCCTGTCGTACCAGCAGGTCGTTCACCCGGCTGAAGGGCCGCGAGCCGAAGAAGCCGCGGTCGGCGGACATGGGGGAGGGGTGCGAGGACTCGACGGCCGGCAGATCGCCGAGCAGCGGCCGCAGATTGCGCGCATCGCGTCCCCACAGCACCGACACCAGCGGGCGCCCGCGGGCCACCAGCGCGCGGATGGCCTGCTCGGTGACCTCTTCCCACCCCTTGCCGCGGTGCGCGGCCGGTTTGCGGGGCGCCGTCGTCAGCGCTCTGTTCAGCAGGAGTACGCCCTGGCGCGTCCACGGGGTCAGGTCGCCGTTCGACGGCCGGGGCAGTCCGAGGTCGGAGTGCAGTTCGCGGAAGATGTTCTCCAGGCTCGGCGGCAGCGGGCGCACCTCCGGCGCCACGGAGAAGCTGAGCCCGACCGCATGCCCCGGTGTGGGGTAGGGGTCCTGCCCCACGATGAGCACCCGCACCTCGTCGAAGGGTTGTTGGAAGGCGCGCAGCACATTGTTGCCGGCCGGCAGATAGCTCCGTCCCGCGGCGATCTCCGCCCGCAGGAAGTCGCCCATCGCGGCGATCCGGTCGGCGACGGGCTCAAGTGCCTTGGCCCAGCCTGGTTCGACAATGTCTTGGAGAGGTCGTGCAGCCACGGGATCACCCTACTGGCCCGGACCCGCTCCCCTTCAATCGATGGCTGTGCCCAGGTCGCCCATGAGGACGCGACCCCGGTTGCACCGCCGCTCTCCCACGCCTCCGACCCCAACTGCCGCTCCTTCACGCCTCGTTGTCCGGCACACGGCTCGCCGTCCGGCACACGGATCGCCCCGCCCGCACGGCCCTTGGGGCCCGTCTCTCCTCAGGCCACGGCGGCCGCCCGTACGCACAGCACATCCGGCAGATGGGAGGCGAGCTGCTGCCAGCTGTCGCCGTCGTCCGCACTGGCGTAGACCTCGCCGTTGCGGTTGCCGAAATACACCCCGGCGGGATCGGTGTCGTCGACACACAAGGCGTCCCGGAGCACTGTTCCGTAGTGGTTCTCCTTGGGCAGGCCGTCGCTCAGGGGCTCCCAGCTTCCGCCGGCGTCGGAGGTGCGGTAGACCCGGCAGCGGTTCCCGGCAGGCACCCGGTCGATGTCGGCGGTGATCGGGAAGAGGTAGGCCACGTTTCCGGTGCGCGGATGAGCGGCCACCGCGAAGCCGAAGTCCGAGGGCAGCCCGCCGCCGACGTCCTGCCATGTCGCGCCCGCGTCATCGCTGCGGTAGACGCCCCAGTGGTTCTGCAGATACAACCGGTCGCGGTCGACCGGGTCCGGTGCGATCTTGTGGACGCACTGGCCGAACTCCGGATGCTGATCCGGCAGGAAGACCGCCTTGACTCCCTTGTTGGACGGTGCCCAGCTGGCACCCCCGTCGAGGGTGCGGAAGACCCCGGCCGCCGAGACGGCCACGGTGACCGCGTCGGCGTTCCGCGGGTCCGTGAGCACCGTATGGACCGCGAGTCCGCCGCCGCCCGGGACCCACTTCTCCCGGCTCGGGTGGTCCCACAGGGCCCGGACGAGGTCGAAGGTCTCGCCGGCGTCCTCGGAGCGGAACAGGCCGCCGGGCTCGGTGCCCGCGTAGATCACATCGGGGGCGGCGGGGCCGGCCGGATGCAGCTGCCACACCCGCTCCAGGGAAGTCCCGGTGTACGACGGGTACTTGATCGGGGCGCGGGCGGGCTCGTGCCAGGTGTCGCCCAGGTCGTCGGAGTGGAACACCGACGGGCCCCAATGGGCGCTGTCGGCTCCGGCCAGCAGTCGGGGCGTCGCGCGCCGGGTGTCGATGCCGAGGGAGTACACCGCCTGGGCGGGGAAATGCGGACCGCTCAGTTCCCAGCTTCTGCCCCGTCGACGGCCGAGGAAGAGGCCCTTGCGGGTGCCCACCGCGAGGAGTACGTCAGTCATGCCGGAAACACCTCCGGGACGCCGTTGTCTCAGACAGTGGCAAGTCTGCACCCGACCACTGACAATGGCGCCCCGAAGGATGTCCGCGCAGGTCGCACGGTGCGCCCCGCTCCTGCCGCGGGCCCGCGCGGTCGGCGTGCTCAGGCGGCCCGGAGGTACTGCGGCGGCACCGTGAGCCGCGCCCCCAGCTCCCGTGCCGCGTCCCGCGCGAAGCTGGGGGTGCGCAGCAGCTCGCGGCCGAGCAGCACGGCGTCGGCCTGGCCGTCCGCGAGGATCTTCTCCGCCTGCCGCGCCTCGGTGATCAGACCGACCGCGCCCACCGCGAGACCGCTCTCCTTCTTCACCCGCTCCGCGAACGGCACCTGGTAGCCGGGTCCGGTGGCGATCTTCGCGTCCGGCGCGTTGCCGCCCGTGGAGGTGTCCAGCAGGTCGATGCCGCGCTCGCGCAGATCACGGGCGAAGCGCACGGTGTCGTCGCCGGTCCAGCCCACGCGCGCATCGCTCTCGTCCTCGGTGAGCCAGTCGGTCGCCGAGATCCGGAAGAAGACCGGCAGTTCGTCGGGCCACACCGCGCGCACGGCGTCCACGACCTCCCGTGCGAAGCGGGTCCGGTTCTCGTACGAACCGCCGTACTCGTCGGTGCGCCGGTTCGTGAACGGCGAGAGGAACTCATTGATCAGATAGCCGTGCGCACCGTGGATCTCGACCACCTCGAAGCCCGCCGCCAGCGCTCGCCGCGCGGCGGCGGCGAACTGCGCGACGATCTCGCCGATCTGCGCCACGGACAGCTCCGCGGGGGCCTGGTACCCCTCGTCGAACGGCACCGGGCTCGGCCCGACCGGCTCCCAGCCGTAGCGCTGACCAGGGAGGATCGGCCCGCCACGGTTCACCCAGCCGCGCTCGGTGGACGCCTTCCGGCCGGCGTGCGCGAGCTGAATTCCCGGAACCGTCCCCTGCGCCTTGAGGAAGCCGGTGATGCGCCGGAATGCCTCGCTCTGGGTGTCGTTCCACAGCCCGAGGTCGTACGGGCTGATGCGCCCCTCGGGGCTCACCGCGGTCGCCTCCGCCAGGATCAGGCCGGTGCCGCCCACCGCCCGCGCGGCCAGATGCTGGAAGTGCCAGTCTCCGGGCGCGCCCACGTCCGGACCCTCGGGGGCCGCGGAGTACTGGCACATGGGTGCCATCCAGACGCGGTTCGGGACGGTCAGCGAGCGGAGGGAGAGGGGCTCGAACAGTGCGCTCACAACAGACTCCTGTACCTGGGGAGGAGCGGGTCCGGTCGGATCCAGGCCCATGGCTCATACGATAAGCGTCGTACTACGGTGGATGTCAAACTACGACGCTTCTCGTACAATGGGCGCGCGGGCAACGCACCAGGCCGGACCGGGCCCGCGGAACGAGTCAGGAGCCGTGATGCCGACCGAAACGACCTCCACGCGTGCGCCGTCGGGTGCCCGGTCGCTGGAGCACCCGGACCGGGCGGACATCCGGCTGGCCGATGTGCTGCATGCGCTGGCCGACCCGATGCGGCTGCGGATCGTCCGGGTGCTGGCGGCCGCCGAGGACGAGCTGAACTGCGCCGACATCGAACTCCCGGTGAGCAAGTCGACCTGCACCCACCACTTCCGGGTACTGCGCGAGCACGGCGTCATCCACCAGCTCTACCGCGGCACGGCCAAGATGAACGGGCTGCGCCGGGACGATCTGGAGGAGCTCTTCCCCGGCCTGGTCGACAGCGTGCTGCGGGCCGCGGATCTTCAGGCCGGCCGCCTCGGGGAGGAGTGAGCGGACCGTTCCGGTCCGGTGATCCGGGGCGGATCGGCCCGGCCCGCGCGTCCGGTCGGCGGCTCACCCGTTCGCGTGTGCCGCCGCCAACAGCCCCGCCCAGTCCGGCAGCTTGACGGTGCCCCGCCCCAGGCCGTGTCCCCAAGCGGCCTCGGCGGCCTCGATGGCCAGCCAGCCCGGCCAGGGGACCGGCCGCTGTCCCGCCCGTGCCAGCGCCGCGACCGGATCCCCCGCAGTGTGCCGCTCCGCCAGCATCGGGGCATCCGCCAGCAGCGACGATGCGGTCTCCTTCGCGCACGGCCGGTTGGTGCCGATCACGCCCGTGGGCCCGCGCTTGATCCAGCCCGCTACGTAGACGCCGGGGAGCGGTGCCCCGTCCCGCAGCACCCGGCCGGCCAGATGCGGCACCGTCCCGGTGGCCTCGTCGAACGGCAGGCCCGGCTGCGGCGTGCCCCGGTAGCCGACCGAGCGCAGCACCAACTGCCCCTCGATCTCCTCGAATTCACCGGTTCCCGTGATCCCGCCACGCCCGTCGGGCGCGGTCCGCTCGAACCGGACCGCGCGCACCCCCGAGGCGTCCCCGAGCACCTCGGTCGGCCGCAGGAAGAACCGCAGATGAATGCGGCGCCGGGCGCGGGCCGCCGGCCCCGCGTCCGCCGGTCCGGCCGCCGTCCGCTCCGCCCAGCCGCGCAGCACCGCGACGTTGCGACGCGCCACCGCGGGCAGCTCGCCCGGATCCCGGTACGCCGGATCCAGCGCCAGCTCGTCGGGCCGGACGCATACCTCCGTATCCGGCAGGGAGCCCAGCTCCCGCAGCTCCTTGGTGGTGAACTTGGCCTGGGACGGGCCGCGTCTGCCGACCATCCAGACGTCCTCGACGCGGCTGTCCGCGAGCGTGCCGAGCGGTCCCTGCGGCATATCGGTGGCGGCAAGCTCCGCGGCGCCGCGCGAGAGCATCCGCACCACGTCCACCGCCACGTTCCCCACGCCGATCACGACCGCGGACCGCGCCGCGAGCGTGAAGCGGACCGCGGCCGCATCCGGATGCGCGCTGTACCAGGCGACGAACTCGGTCGCCGGATGGCTGCCGGGCAGCTCCTCACCGGGGATGCCCAGATGCCGGTCGGTGGCGGCGCCCACACAGAACACCACCGCATCGAAGATCTCCCGCAGCTCCTCGACGCCCAGCCCCGGCGCCCCCGCCTCCACATTGCCCAGGAAGTGCACCCTGGGGTGCTCAAGGACCATCCGCAGATTGTTCTGCAGCGACTTGATCTTCTCGTGGTCGGGCGCGACGCCGTAGCGCACCAGGCCGTACGGGCAGGGCAGCCGGTCCAGAACGTAGACCTCGATGTCCGGGACGGCCTGCTGCTCGATCAGGGACTGGGCGGTGTAGACGCCACTGGGTCCGGAACCGATCACTGCGACACGAAGCACGGGTGGCCCCTTCCGCGGGATACCCCCAGGGTCGCACCGGTGGGCGCGCGACGGGAGATGCGCTATCGGGGTTGCTCCCGGTGGGATGAGCGTGCCGCGCTACTGGGCCGGGTGAGCTGGAGGCTAGGTTTTCAATGTGTCGGAAAGTGACTTTTATACCGTTAATCACCGATATGAAGCCCAGGGCGCGCCACTGGAGTGGCCCACATGGGAAGTGCGGGCGCACGGTTCTGCCGCGCCCGTCCCCGAGTCCGCCACCCCCTACGATCCGGCCGGCTCCGACGGTTCCGGCTGCCGGCCACCCCGGCTCGATCCGCTGGGCCCGTGGTGCAGCGCCCGGCTGACCTTCGCCGACGGCGCCCGGATCGATGTGCTGGTGACGGTCTCCGACGAACGCCTCACCGTCGAAGACGTACGGGCCGACCCGCCGCTGACCCTCGCCGCGCTCGCCGGCCTGGCCCGCTGGATCGAAGGCCCCCTGGACGACGCCTTCCGGGCGGCCACCGGCCGGCCGCAAAAGGCCCGGCCCGCGCCCCGTCAGCCCGGCCCCGTGGATGTCCCGGCGGGCGACGAGGCACTGCCGCCCGGGCCGCACCCGGAGCCGGCCGACGGCGCGGCGCCCCGCCCGGTGTCGGACCCGCGGCCGCCTTCGCCGCACCAACCGGCGCCGCCACCGCAGCCGGTGGACGAGCCGCTCCCGGAGCGCGCGCCGGAACCGGCCGGTGCCGGGGTGGGGGAGAGCCCGACACCTTCGGGGACGGAGGCGGCGGCAGTGGGGGAGGCGTCGGTGGCATCGACGGGCACGGTTCCGGGTGACGGTGCGGCCGACTCGACGGCATCGGGCGCCGGGCGCTTCGCCGAGACGCCCTCCGTCGGGTCGTCGGCCGAACTGCCCGCTGACACCTCCGCCGAGCCGTCCACCGGACCGTCCGCCGAACCGTCCCCTCCGTGCGCCTCGGCCGCGCCGTCCGCGTCGTCCGTGTCGGCCACGCCTGGCACTTCCCCGGAACCGTCCGCGTCCCCCGCCGTCGTCCCGCCCGCCGAGCGGACGCGCTCCGCCGTCCTGGCCCGGTCACGGTCCGGTGAGCGCCGCAGGATCGCCGCGGACGCCTACCGTCAGGCCCAGCGGGAAGGGAACGATCCGGTGTTGGCCGTCATGCTGGCCACCGGCCGGAACCGCCGGAGGTCGCTGCGGCTGATCGCCGGCGCCCGCGACGAGGGTCTCCTGACGCCACGTCACAACAAGCGCTAGGGCAGCGCCGCGACGACGCCAGGACGGCGGGACGCCGGGCCGTCTGAGTCCGTACCCGTCCGCGCCCTGTACCCGTCCGCGCCCGTACGCATCCGCCCGCGCCGTGACGATCAATCGGTCGAGGTGCCGTGCGGGTGTGCCATGGCCGCCCGACTCACCTTCCGTGGCGCCGGTTTCGGCGTGCGCGGAGCGCGGTGATCCGCGCCGCCGACCGCCCGCTTTGCCCGCCCATCGCCGACCGGCTATCCCCGTACCGGTCCGTGCGAGCGCGTCACCCGGGACGGTTCCTCGCCCGGAGGAAGTCCCAACTCCCAGTCCAGCCCGTACCGTTGGAACAACTCCGCGCGCAGTCGTACGCGCGGCATCGGCGCGCCCGGCAGCAGCATCGGCACCACCGCGCCCATCAGCAGGGCCCTCAGCAGCGGATAGTCGGTGTCGGGGGCCGGGGATCCGTACGCCACGACCGTCTCGCGCAGCAAGTGCGCCAGCCTTTGCTGCTCGGGGCATTGGATGAACCCCTCGGCCGTCAGAATTCCCGCCATGTGCGTCCGCATCAGCAACGGCCGGTCATGTGCGAGCCCCAGGACGGCGTCGATGGCACGGGCCAGCAGCTCCCGCCCCGCGTCCGGTCCGCTCGGCCGCGGCTCCCGCTCCAGCGCCTCCTGCAGGGTCAGATGCATCAGCCGGTGCACGGCCGACTGGAGCAGTTGGCGCTTGCCGGGGAAGTAGTAGGAGATCAAACCCCGGGCGGCTCCGGCTCGTTGGGCGATGTCGCCGAGCGTGGTGGCCTCGAAGCCGCGCTCCCCGACCAGTTCGACCGTCGCCCGCAGCAGCCGCTCGCGGGAGCGCCGCCGCAATTCTTCGTTGACCGATGCGCTGCGGGGGGACATGCTGAATACTCCTGCGTTGACTGGCTGAGCGCCAATATACTCAGGACGACTCCGGAAATCCGTCCCAGGACAGGAATCCGGTCAAGCTGCCCGATTCGGGCGACGCGGGGGATCGCCCGAATCGGGCGTGGGCGAGGCCGGGGTGGGCCTCGCGGCCTGCATCTGTCCAGGTCGCGAAGCCCATCCCGGCTCGTGCCAAGACGCAGGTCGAGCGACTCCGGCGATGTCCGGTCGCGCTCTTGCCGACTTCCTTGCCGACTTCCTGACGTGCCGTCAAGTTACGTGGAGTGCCAGGGTGTGGAGGAGGTCCACGAAGCACTGTGACCTCTCATGTGCCGATCATGTTCCGAACACAGTGCTTCGGGTGTCGTCGGTCTCGTACGCAAGGTGTTCGGAGACCGAGACCACGCCGTCCACGCTGCGGCACAACCGCTCTATGAGAGGGATCAGGCTTCTCTCCTGGACCGTTCCGGCGAGCGTGACCTGACCTTCGCGCACCTCGACGGTCACCCCGGAAGGGGCGAGGCCCAGGGCCCGGTGCAGCAGATCCTGTGTGATCTCTTCGCGGATCGCCGCGTCCTTTCGCAGGAAGACCCGCAGCAGGTCCCCACGGCTGACGATGCCCACCAGCTTGTCGGCTTCATCCACCACGGGCAGCCGCTTGACGTTCTGGACCTCCATGAGGCGGGCCGCCTCGACCACGGTCCACTCCGCTCGCGCACAGACGGCGGGAGCCGACATCAGCTCCTCCGCCCGTGCTCCTTCGGCCTTGGCGCGCTCCCACGCCTCCAGATGGGGAATCGGCGTCCGGCCGGACGGGTCGGCCTGACCGGCCGATTTGCGGAGCAGGTCCGCCTCGGACACCACACCCATCGGACGGCCCGTGGCATCCACTACCGGGACGGCGGTGACGTCGTTCTCCGCCAGCGTCTTGACGATCTCCTTGAACGGCGTCTGCGGACTCACCCGGACAACGCCCCTGGTCATGAGTTCTCCGACCGTTCGGTGTTGCATGGCCTTCTCCCTCCGGGCGGATCGTGAGAGCCGGTCGCCCGGCCGCCCTTCCATCCTGAACCGAGGTGTTCCCTGCCGAATGAGCCGACCGGCCCCCTTCCGGGACGGACGGCCTCATCAGGTCCGTTCGGCCCTCTGATGAGGCCTTCTGGCACCTGCCTGGGGCGGGCCGCCGTGCCAGGTTGGAGGAGGAACATCGATGGCAGGGACCCAGAGCCGGAGAGCGGTGAGGACATGCGGGCTCACATGGGCGATCAACTCGTTGTGGAAAGTCCGGCCACGGGCGCCACCAGGCGGGACGGGGAGATCGTCGGAATTCACCACGAGGACGGAACTCCTCCCTACGAGGTGCGCTGGTCGGACACGAATGACGTGACACTCGTGTTCCCGGGCGCTGACGCACATGTCCAGCACTTCGAGTACCGGCCCGAGGCCGATCCCACAGGGGTCGAGCGGCCGGTGTCCGACAAGCCCTCCCGCCGGCCGCTCGACCCCGGCGACATAGGCCGCCGTGCGGCCCATGAGCGCAGGCGGCAACGGCTCACCCGGGCGGAGGTGGCCGATCGCGCCGGTATGGCCGCGTCCTACCTGGCCTACCTGGAGGAGCGGCCGGCGAATCCGAATCTCGCCGCGCTCACCGGGCTGGCCGGTGCGCTGGGTACGACGGTGACCCGGTTGCGTGGCGGAGGAGTCGATCTCCCGCCCGGCGGCGGCGAGGCCGGCTACCACCCCGAACTGCGGGAACTCGGTCCCGACGAGTGCCGGGACCGACTGTCCACCCACGGGGTGGGACGGGTCGCCGTGGCGACGGCCGACGGGCTGGCGGTGCTCCCGGTGAATTACGAGGTCGTCGAGGACGGGATCGCGTTCCGGACCGCGCCCGGCGCGGCTCCGGCAGCGGCCGTGGGAACGGACGTGGCCTTCGAGGTCGACCACGTGGACGACGCCATGAGCCAGGGCTGGAGCGTGCTCGCCCTCGGCCCGGCCCGGGCCGTCACCGAACCCGAGGCGGTACGTCGGCTGACCGAGGGGGCGCACACCAAGCCCTGGGCCGGAGGCGAACGCCCGCTCTGGGTGCTGATCGAACCCAAGCGCGTCACCGGACGACGCATCGAGAACGACTGAGTCGGTGGGGGAGAGCCGAGGGAGCCTCCAGTGACCACACGAGCGCTCTCCGAGGAGCGCGTAGCGGCGGTGGCGGATGACGCCGCCACCGCCCCGTCCCTGCACCACGCGCAGCCGTGGCACTCCCGATAGGTGCAGCACAGCCGCCTTCGACGTGCGTGCGGACCTTGATCGCGACCGTCGCACGCGACCGGACGAGCCGACTTCCCGGAAGCGTGCATCGTTGCCGGAGGCTGGTCGTCCGCGAGGATCACCGTCGGGCGCCCACACCGTGCAGGCGCCTCGCGTTCACCGGTTTTCCCTCAGCAGGGTGAGCCGCCGTTTGTACTCGTCCTCGTCGATCTCCCCGCGGGCGAACCGCTCCGCGAGCAGGTCCTCGGCGCGCTCCTGCCCCCAACCCCACCCCCGCTGACCGGACGGACCGGGCCGGCCGCCCCGGGGGGCGCCACGGACGTAATGGACGACCGTGATCACAGCAGCAATCACCAGCCCCCAGAACACCACCATCAGCAAAGCCATCATGAACCAGCCGCCGCCCCAGGCAGGTGCCAGAAGGC
>NZ_SDIG01000162.1:0-14675 GCF_004122755.1 Streptomyces sp. TM32 | reverse complement strand
CCGCCCACCCGGTGGCCGCCCCCCAGGCGTGTCACGATCGAAGCGGGGCCACCCGCACACGCCGGGACCCGCCACCGAAGATCACCTGCGACACGGGGCACGGCACACCTCACGGCACACCCCACGCGGGACGCGCCACCAGGACGGGAAGGACCGGACGGGAAGGAAGGGACCCGATGCCCGCCGAACACCTCTCCCCCATGCCCAAGGACTGGCAGCGTGCGCTCGCCGTCGTCGCCCACCCCGACGACCTCGAATACGGAGCCGCGGCCGCGATCGCCGAATGGACCGCCGCGGGGCGCGAGGTCAGCTACCTCCTGGTCACCCGCGGCGAGGCCGGTATCGACGGCCTCCCACCGGCCGAGTGCGCCGCGGTCCGCGTGAAGGAGCAGCGGGCCGGCGCCGCGCTCGTCGGCGTCCACAGCGTCGAATTCCTCGACCACCACCATGACGGCGTCATCGAGCCCGGCCGGACGCTGCGCCGCGACCTGTCCGCGGCCATCCGGCGCCACCGCCCCGAGCTCCTGATCACCCTCAATCACCACGACACCTGGGGCGGCGGCCACTGGAACTCCCCGGATCACCGGGTGGTCGGCCGGGCGGTCCTCGACGCGGCGAGCGACGCCGGCAACCGCTGGATCTTCCGCGACCTCACCGGGGCGAAGGGCCTGGTGCCCTGGAACGGCGTCCGCTGGGTGGCCGTTGCGGGCTCCCCGCACCCCACGCACGCCGCCGAGGTCGGCCCCGGCATCGACCGTGCGGTCGCCTCCCTGGCGGCACACGCCACCTACATCAAGGGCCTGCGCGGCCCCGAGCAGGATCCGCGCACCTACGCCCGCACCTTCATCGAGCAGATGCTGCGCAACGGCGGCGAACGCTACCGGGGCCACCCCGCCACGCTCTTCCAGGTCTTCCCCCGCTAGGCCCTGACGACAGGGCCCAGGGAGCGCCTCCCGGCTCACCCCGGGGGTCGTGACGCTCCTCCGGATACCGGCCACCGGCTACCCCTGGAAGGTCCCCCGGGCAGGGCTCCGGCCACGAACCCGGTCACCAGTCCCGCGATCTCCTCCGGCCGCTCCAGCACCATCGCATGCGTCCCGTCGACCTCCGCGACGGTCACGTGTGGCCGGGTCCGGGCCAGCGCGTCCAGGTCGCGTGCCAGGCCCCGGGCGTACGCCGCCATCAGCGCGTCGAACCACGGCGGCATGCCCGGCATCCGCGGGTTGGGGCGCAGCGCCCGGGCGATCAGCAGCGGTCTCGTCACCCTCCGGTACAACGAGAACAGATCGAGCCCGGCCAGCGCCTCCTGCACCTGAAGCGCCCGGTCCCGGGCCGGCCGCAGGAACAGCCGCCCGTCGGCCGTCTCCCCCAGCGACCGCCGCACCCCGGCCGCCATCAGTTCCGCCGGAATGCCCAACGCGTCAGCCATGGCCTCCTGGAAGCCGAGCACCCCGTCCAACGCCGCGGCGTCGAAGGTCCGTCCGCTCGCCTCCCGGGCCAACTCGTGTACCTCCGCCAGCCGTTCCCGTACGTACTCGGGGTCCAGTCCCGGGTACTGCTCCGGGCGCCCGAACCAGTGCCCGTCGAGATTCACGGCGGCCGGCGCTCCCCCGTCCGGCTCGTCGCGCTCAAGACAGTGCGCGGCCACCATCCCGCCCAGCGAATGCCCCACCACCACGGCCTCCGGCGCCCCGCAGGCCGCCAGCACCGCCCGCACGTCCTCGACCGCCACCTCGCACGACCACGGCGCGGCACCGTCCCCCGACCGCCCGTGCCCCCGCAGATCCATCGCCCACACCCGGTGCCGCTCGGCCAGCAGCGGCGCAACCCGCTCCCAGTCCAGCAGCGTGCGCCCCGCCCCGTGCAGCAACAACAGCGGGGGCCCGTCCCCGCCGTGGTCCCGAACGGCCAACTCCACGCCGTCGTCCGCCCGGTACACCGCATCCATGCCTGCGCTCCCCGTCCTGCCCGTCAGCGCCATGCCCTTCGCCGTCATGCCTTCACGCTAGGCCCGGAAGAAGCCTTCAAGATCATCTCCGGGAAGGACGACAACGGCCACCGATCCGGGTGACAATGGATCAACCCCCTTTTGCCGCAGGGCTGTCCGGGACCGGCCGAGACCTGGGGCAAGCCACTTCGTCCGGCTCTGCCGAGTGCGCTTCGCCTGCCGCCCGCCGGGCCATGGGGAGACCCAGCCACGACGGGCAGGACGCCGAGGGCGGGACGCCACGGGCCGGACGCCACGGGCCGGACGCCGAGGGCCGGACGCCACGTTTGGGTGAGTCCTTCCGCCCATGCGCTCACCTGAGGAAGACGCCGAGCCCGCCGGCCTCGTGTCTCTGTCGCTCGGGCGCCGCCCGTGCCGGTTCCTGTGGGCCGTCGGTGGCAAAGCGGCCGGCGCCCGCTTGCGCCTGCCGTCGTGGTCGCGGACCGCACTGAACAATCGCCCTGGTCACGTCATACGGACGTGTGCCAGCGGACTGAGGGGAACGGCAGATGGACAGAACGGGACAGCCGGATCGCAGATCTCTGCTCGCCGGTGGACTCGCGATCGCCACGGCCGCGCTCGCGGGGTGCTCCTCGACGAGCGCCGCCCCGGTGGCGGCCAGCGCCTCGCCCACCGCGCGGCCGACCACGCCCGCCGCGGCCTTCACGAGGTTGATGGAGGGCAATGCGCGCTGGGTGAGCGGCAACCTTCAACACCCCGACCGGGATCCGAACCGGCGCCAGTTCGTGGCCATGAAGCAGAAGCCTTTCGGGTCGGTCCTCTCGTGCATCGACTCCCGGGTGCCGCCGGAACTCCTCTTCGACACCGGGCTGGGCGACCTCTACGTGATGCGCACGGGCGGGGAGGCGGTCGGCCCGGTGGTCACGGGTTCCGTGGAGTACGGGCCCATGACCAGTGGCACTCCGCTCATCGTGGTCCTCGGGCATCAGCGTTGTGGCGCCGTCGAGGCGTCGTACAAGTCCCTCCGGGACGGCAAACCGCTGCCCGGCAACCTGGAGGCGATCGCCCGGGCGCTGCGGCCGGCGTACGAGAAGGCACGCCGGGAAGGCGGCGCCGACCCGGTCGACACCATGGCCCGCGCCCAGGTCACGCTGACCGCGGCGAACCTGCGCTCCAACCAGGACCTGGCCCCCCTGGTGAAAAAGGGCTCCCTTGCCGTGGTCGGCGCCTACTACTCGCTCGACACCGGCAAGGTCGAGGTCCTGGCCGGGGCGCCTTCCTGACCGCCGGAGGAGACGGATGGGAGGAGATGGACGCCGTAGCGGCTGACGGCAGCACGGGAAGGTGGAAAGGCCCGGGCTCAGCGGAGCCCGGCCCTTTCCACCGCACCCGGATCTGGAGGAGAACGGGGTGAGCTGCAAGCCGCTACCGTGAAGCCATGACCGCACTGCCCGACTGGATGCGCCCGCCACGCGCGGAAGGCTGGTTCGCGGAGGACCTGGACCGCCTCCCCGAGGCACCACGCCACACCGAGCTGATCGACGGAGCACTCGTCTTCATGATGTCCCCGCAGCGGTCGTGGCACGGCCGCCTCGTCACCGGCCTCACGGTGGCACTCATGGCTCAGGCCCCGGACGGCATCGAGGTCGAGCGAGAGATGACCATCCGCCTGGACGCCCGCAACCGTCCAGAGCCGGACCTGCTCCTGACCACCGCCCCCTACGACGCAGACCGCACCTGGTTCGCTCCGGAGGACGTCCTGCTCGTCATCGAGGTCGTCTCGCCGGAGTCCGCCCATCGCGACCGGACCGTCAAGCTGCGCAAGTACGCCGAGGCCGGCATTCGCCACTACTGGTGTATCGAGGACGAGGGCACCGTCCCAGCCGTGCACGCTTATGAACTCGACGAGCCGACCGCCTCGTACGCACCGGCCGGAATTTTCCGCCATACGCTCCAGCAGTCCTTGCCGTTCGACATCAGCCTCGACCTGGACACGCTCGCGCCGGGCCGGGCCGGCTGAGACCACAGCTTCAGCCTGGCGCCCCGTCATGCAAGCGCCGCCCGGGCCGTCCAGGCATACCGGCTCACACCGCGAGGAGTTCCGCCCACCGGGTGGTGCCGCCCGGGTGGACCTGGGTGCCGCACTCGGCGGAGAGGGCGGTGACGATGCCGATGCCGCGGCCGTGCTCGTCCGCGCAGGGCTCGACGGCAGGCCGCCCGTCCGCCGACGCGGGCCCCGCGTCGGTGACCTCGACGCGCAGGGTGTCGCGTCCGCCGGCACCGGCCCGGGACAGCCGCAGCGCCGCCGGCGGAAGGGCGTGGACGACCGCGTTGGTGATCAGCTCAGAGATCACGAGGAGCGCGTCCTCGGCGAGGTCCGGGGTCAGGTTCCAGTCGGCCAGGACCGTGCGCATCCGCCGGCGTACGACCGAGACGGCCTCGGGGATGTGGGGCAGCGGACAGACATGTTCGGACGCCTCCCGAACCGCCGCGTCAAGCTGTGCCGTCATGTCTCCTCCTCGGAGGCAGGCCCCCGGCCGGCGGAACGCCGGGCCTGAGAAGGACGCTATGAGGGACGGCGGGGGCGGTCAATGAACAGCGGTCGGCATTACCGAACGGCGACCTCAGGATTGGCACGCTCCCCGCTGATGTCGACTCTCCCCGCTGATGTCGACGCTTCCCGCTGATGCCGACCGCGGGACTACGATTGCTTCATGGCCGGCCCGGTCCAGTCGATCGAACGGGCGGCGGCGATTCTGCGTCTGCTCGCCAGCGGGCCCCGTCGGCTCGGGCTGGGTGAGGTGGCCGCGTCGCTCGGACTGGCGAAGGGCACCACCCACGGCATTCTGCGCACCCTGCAGAACATCGACTTCGTCGAGCAGGACCCAGCGACCGGAAAGTACCAGCTCGGGGCCGCGCTGCTGCATCTGGGCACCAGTTACCTCGACGTGAACGAGCTGCGGTCGCGCTCCATCAACTGGGCCGATGCCCTGGCCGCCCGCAGTGGGGAAGCGGTCCGCCTGGGCGCCCCCCTGGAGGGCAAGGTGCTCATCGTCCACCATGTCTTCCGCCCCGACGACACCCTCCAGACCCTGGACGTGGGCGCGCTGCTGCCGCTGCACGCCTCCTCGCTCGGCAAGGTGCTGCTGGCGTTCGGCAGCGTGCCGTTGGAGCCGGCCGTGGAGGCCGGGCTGGAGGCGTACACCCGGCACACCCTGATCACCCCGGAGCGCCTCACCCGGGCGCTCTCCGAGGTCCGGGAGCTCGGGTGGGCCGCCGAAGTACAGGAAATGATCACCGGCGAAGCCGGCGTCGCCGCGCCCATCCGGGGCCACGGCGGGCTCGTGGTGGGCGCCATCGGCGCCTCCGGCACGGTCGAGCGGATCTGCGACGCCAAAGGGGTTCCGCAGCCGGCCCTGGTCACCCAGGTCCGCCACGCCGCCCGGGCGATCTCCCGGGATCTGGGGGCCGCCCGCTGGTGAGCCCCGCCGCCCTCGTGCACCGCAACGGAAGGCTGATCATGGTTGAGCGGTATGTGATGTCCATCGACCAGGGCACCACCTCCACCCGATGCATCCTGTTCGACCACCAGGGGCGGCTGGTGTCGGTCGCCCAGCGGGAGCACCAGCAGCACTTCCCCCGGCCCGGGTGGGTCGAGCACGACGCCGTCGAGATCTGGCACACCCTGGAGCGGGTGGTGCCGCACGCGCTCTCCGACGCCGGTGTCGGCCCCGAGGAGGTGGCCGCCATCGGCATCGCCAACCAGCGCGAGACGACCGTGCTGTGGGACCGGCGGACGGGCACCCCGCTGGGCAGGGCGATCGTCTGGCAGGACACCCGCACGGCCCCGCTGGTCGAGGAGCTCAGCAGCCGGCCCGGGGACGAGTTCTTCCTCCGGCGCTGCGGCCTGTCCCCCTCCACGTACTTCTCCGCCCCCCGGATCCGCTGGCTGCTCGACCACATCGACGGGCTGCGGCAACGTGCCGAGGACGGCGAGGTGCTGTTCGGCACGATGGAGAGCTGGCTGATCTGGAACCTCACCGGCGGGCCGGCGGGCGGCCGGCACCTCACCGACGTCACCAACGCCAGCCGCACCATGCTCATGAACATCAGCACCCTCGACTGGGACGAGGAGCTGCTGGAGTTCTTCGGGGTCCCCCGCCCGATGCTCCCGGAGATCCACTCCTCGGCCGAGACCTACGGAGCCGCCCGCCGGGTCCTTCCGGGCGTCCACATCACCGCGGCACTCGGTGACCAGCAGGCGGCGCTGTTCGGACAGACCTGCTTCGCCCGCGGCGAGGCGAAGTGCACCTACGGAACCGGCAGTTTCCTGCTGCTCAATACCGGCACCGAGCTCGTACGGTCCCGGCACGGACTGCTCACCACGGTCGCCTACAAGATCGAGGACCAGCCCGCGGTCTATGCGCTCGAAGGCCCGATCGCCGTCACCGGCGCGCTGGTCCAGTGGTTCCGCGACCGGCTGGGGCTGATCAGCACCGCCCCCGAGATCGAGACGCTCGCGCGCACCGTCGAGGACAACGGCGGCTGCTACATCGTCCCGGCGTTCTCCGGCCTGTACGCGCCGCACTGGCGCAGCGACGCCCGGGGGGTCATCGTCGGCCTCACCTCGTACATCACCAAGGGGCACCTGGCCCGCGCCGTACTGGAGGCCACCGGTTGGCAGACCCGGGAGGTGGTCGACGCCATGAACGCCGACTCCTCGCTCGCCCTGAAGGTGCTCAAGGTGGACGGCGGCATGACGTCCGACAACCTGCTCATGCAGTTCCTGGCCGACGTGCTCGACGTGCCCGTGGTGCGCCCCATGGCCGTCGAGACGGTCTCCCTGGGCGCCGCCTACGCCGCCGGGCTCGCCGCCGGCTACTGGCCCGACCTGGAGATCCTGCGCCGCAACTGGCACCGGGCCGCCCAGTGGCTGCCGGACATGGACCCGCAGCGGCGCCGGGCGGAGTACGACAACTGGAAGCGGGCGGTCGAGCGCTCGCTGGGCTGGATCCGGTCGCCGAACCCGCCGCCCTGACGGCCCGATTGCCGGACCGATTGCCGGCTCGTTTGCCGGCTCGTTTGCCGGCTCGGCGACGGTGCACATGCTCGCCAAGGACATCGCGCGCCTTGAGCAGGCCATTCAGCGGGTCCGCGAGGCCCCCGTCATCGACCGCACCGAGAGCGTGATCGTGCTGTCCCGTCTGCTCGCCCGGCCCCGGCTGTGAGCAAGACGCTGAGGGTTCACCGCGGGACCTCGGGAGAGCGGAATTCGGTCATGGCGTCGAGCAGCCAGTCGGCCAGGTAGGGCGCGAAGGAGCCGCGTACCAGGAGGTGGTAGGTCGGACCGGTGTCGATCTGATGGAGGATCACGGCGGCGCGGGCGAGCAGCGTCTGGGCGCAGCGGTCCGGGCCGAAGGCGCGCGGGTGGAGATCGAGCGAACAGCCCTTCTCCAACACCTCCCGCGCACACGGGCCGCTGAGCTCCAGGGTGGTGCGGTTCGCCGACACGTCGACCACGGCTCCGTGGCCGTCGCCGAGCGCGTCCCGCACGCCCGCCTCGATGGCCGGGGCGTCGCCTTCCGGGCCGACGACCAGCCATTCGTCGGGACCGAGCCAGAGCACCGTCCGCTCCGGCGCACCGGCCGCGGTGCGCACGCCGCCGGGCTCCACCGGCAGGGCGGGCAGCCCCAGCGCCCCGGCCACGCGGGCCGCCGCGGGGGACGACGGGTCGAGTCGCAGCGTCACCTGCGCCGCACAGGGCATCTCCCGCAGCCGGACCCCGCGCGGTCCCTCGACGTCGGCCGCCGCGAGGAGGTGGGCGCGGTGGTGCAGCGGGCTGCGGGCACGTGGGGTGGTCACCTCAGCCGTCACGGCGGGTTCCTTCCTTGTCGTAGAAGACCGGCTCGGTCACGGTGGCCCTGACCGTGCGCCCGACGAGGGGCACTTGGAGGCTCTGGCCGAGGCGGTTGCGGCCGTCCTTGACCAGGGCGAGGGCGAAGGTGTGCCCGAGCACGGCGCTGCGGTAGCTGGAGGTGACGTGCCCCAGCATGGGTACCGGGCCGTTCTCCGTCGTGGTGGGCACCCCGTCGGCGACCAGCTGTGCTCCCTCGGGGAGCAGCTCGGTGGGATCGTCCGGCAGCAACCCGACCAGGTGCTTGCGGTCGGGGCGTGCGGTGTCGGGGCGGCGGTAGGAGCGGGCGCCGACGAAATCCTTGCGCTTCGAGACGACCCAGTCCATGCCCAGGTCCTGAGGCGTGACGGTGCCGTCGGTGTCCTGGCCGACGATGATGAACCCCTTCTCCGCACGCAGCACATGCATGGTCTCGGTGCCGTAGGGGGTGATGTCGTACGCCGCCCCCGCCGCCATCACGGCGTCCCACACGGCCCGGCCGTGCCAGCTTGCGACGTTGATCTCGAAGGCGAGCTCGCCGGAGAAGGAGACCCGCCCGATGCGGGCCGGGACGCCACCGGCCAGACGCGTCTCGCGGAAGTCCATGAACGCGAACGCCTCGGCCGACAGGTCCAGATCCGGCGCGAGGTGCGCGAGGACGGCCCGGGACTTCGGGCCCACCACGGCGACGGTGGCCCACTGCTCGGTCACCGAGGTGCAGTGCACGCGCAGGTCGGGCCATTCGGTCTGCAACCACATCTCCATCCACTCCAGCACCGCCGCGGCGCCGGAGGTCGTGGTGGTGGCCAGGTAGCGGTCGGGGGCGAGCCGCATGACCACACCGTCGTCGAACACCATGCCGTCGGCCTTGCACAGCACGCCGTACCGGCAGGAGCCGACCTTGAGCTTGGCGAAGGCGTTGGTGTAGAGGCGGTTCAGGAACTCGCCGGCGTCCGGTCCCTGGATGTCGATCTTGCCCAGGGTGGAGGCGTCCATGACGGCGACGGCCTCGCGGGCGGCCCGGCACTCGCGCAGGACCGCTGCCTCCATGGTCTCGTCCGGTCGCGGGTAGTACCAAGGGCGCTTCCACTGGCCGACGTCCTCGAACTCGGCGCCGTGCGCGACATGCCAGTCGTGGATCGGCGTCACGCGCGCCGGGTCGTTCAGGTGGCCGCGGTCCCGGCCGGCGAGCAAGGCGAAGGACACCGGTGTGTAGGGCGGCCGGAACGTCGTCGTGCCGACCTCGCCGGGCGACCCCACGCCCAGGGCTTCGGCGATCGCGCCGATCGCGACGACCGCGCCGGTCTTGCCCTGGTCCTGACCGGTGCCGATGGTGGTGTAGCGCTTGATGTGCTCCACCGAGCGCATGCCTGCCCCGATGGCCCGGTGGATATCGGCGACGGTGGCGTCGCGCTGGAGGTCCACGAAGTGGGTGCGCCACGTCGACGGTTCGTCGGCCCCTGCGGGGATCGTCCACAGGGCCCGCGCGGGAGCGGGCGGCGCGTCCTGCGCACGCGGACGGGCCGGCGGGGCGTCATCGGTGAACCCGGCCCGCGCGGCGGCCTCGACGCCGGCGGCCGTGCCCTCGTCCAGGCAACCGGCAAGGTGGTACGTGCCGTTCACCGCGCCGGCCGTGACGAGGCCCTTCGGGCACCGCTCGGGTACGAACGCGGCCAGGCTCTCGTCGTAGCGCAGCGTGCCCTGCGCCTGACCGAACAGATGGAGAACGGGGTTCCAGCCTCCGGAGACCGCCAGGAGGTCGCACGGGACCGCGGTGGCGTCCGCCGCTCCCCCGCGCCGGTCCAGCGGTGCGATCCACGCCGCGGTGAGCGACGGGGCGCCGTCGGTACCCACGACGGCCGATCCGGTCCGCACCTCCACGCCCGCGGCACGGACCGTCGCGATCAGTTCCGGCGGCGGCTCGAGCCGGGCATCGGCCAGGACGGGCACCTGCACGCCCGCGGCGACCAGGTCGATTGCCGTGGCGTACGCGCTGTCGTTGGTGGTGACGACGACCGCCCTGCGGCCGGGCAGCACCGCGTACCGGTTGACGTAGGTGCGCACCGCGTGGGCGAGCATCACCCCGGGCCGGTCGTTGTCGGCGAACACCAGGGGCCGTTCGTGCGCCCCGGTGGCCAGCACGGTCTGCCGGGCCCGCACATGCCACAGCCGCTGGCGCGACACCCCGGGCAGCGGCGTACTGCCGAGATGATCGGTGCGGCGCTCGGCGACCAGCACCAGTCCGTGGTCGTGGACACCGACGGCCGTGGCACGGGTGAGCAGACGGACCTCCGGCAGTGCGGTGAGCCCGTCACGGGCCGAGGCGACCCAGTCGGGCGCGGGCGCGCGGTCGATCCGCTCCGCACGGGAGGAGAGCAGCGACCCGCCGAGCTCGTGCTGCTCGTCGACGAGGATCACCCGCGCTCCGGAGCGGCCGGCCGCGAGGGCCGCGGCCAGCCCCGCGGGGCCGCCCCCGATGACCAGGACGTCGCAGTGCACGTACTTCTTGTCGTAGAGCGCGGTGTCCTCGCGCGGGTCGAGGCGCCCCTTCCCGGACAGGCTCCGTGCCGACAGGCCGTCGAAGAGCTCCACGGCGGTGGCCGGCAGCATGGGCTCCTGACATGGCCCGTCGAGCTGGACCAGGGCGTTGGGCTCTTCGACCCCAGCGGCGACGATGCCGCGGGCGCGCCGGCGGTAGAGGCTCGGTGCGACCGTGCGGACACCGGAGGCGAGCAGCGCCGAGGCGAGGGTGTCTCCGCGATGGCCGTGGTAGCGGATGCCGTCGAAGGTGAAGCTCAGGGAAGCCGACCGGTCGATACGGCCGCCGCGGGCAAGGCGGTGGGGGTGTGCGGGCGTCTCGGTCATGGGTGCACCGGATTCGTCGTGCCGATGTGGTGGACGGCGAGGATGTCGTTGCAGGTGGTGTCGCGGACGACGGTGAACCAGCGGCGGCAGCCCGCGGTGTGGACCCACTGCTCGGTGAAGGGGCCCTCGGGGTTGTCCCGTACGAAGAGGTACTCGGCCCACTCGGCGTCGGTCAGCGTCTCCGGGGCCTCGGGGTGGGAGACATGGGCCTGGCCCCCGTAGCCGAATTCGGTCTCGTCCCGGTCGCCGCACCACGGGCAGGGGATGAGCAGCATGGTGGGTGGCTCCTTGTCAGTGGGCGACGGCGGCCGCGCCGTGCTCGTCGATGAGCGCGCCGGTGGTGAACCGCTCCAGGCCGAAGGGCGCGTTGAGCGGATGGGGTTGCCCGGTGGCGATGGTGTGGGCGTAGACCCAGCCGGCGGCGGGTGTGGCCTTGAAACCGCCGGTGCCCCAGCCGCAGTTGACCAGCAGGTTCTCCACCGGGGTGAGCCCGACGACCGGGGAGGCGTCGGGCGAGACGTCCACCACGCCGCCCCAGGTCCGGATCACATGGGCCCGGGCGAAGAGGGGGAACAGCTCCAGCGCCGCGGCCATCTGCGCTTCGATGATCTGCACGCTGCCGCGCCGGGTGTAGGAGGGGTAGGCGTCGATGCCGGCGCCCATGACCAGTTCGCCCTTGTGCGCCTGGCTGACGTAGACATGCACATGATTGGACATCACCACACACGGGTGCACGGGCTCCAGGAGCTCGGAGACCAGCGCCTGCAGCGGGTGGCTCTGGATCGGCAGGCGCAGCCCCGCCCGCGCGGCGAGGGTGCTGGTGTGGCCGGCCGCGGCCAGCGCCACCTTGCCCGCGTTGATCCGGCCACGGGTCGTCTCCACGCCGACCACCCGGTCGCCGTCGCGGAGGAAGCCGGTCACCTCGCAGCCCTGGATCAGGTCGACACCGTAGGCGTCCGCCTTCCGGGCCAGCGCCCAGGCCACGTGGTCGTGCTTGGCGATGCCGGCGCGCGGCTGGAGCGTGGCGCCGAGGACCGGATAGCGCGCGTCGGAGGAGGTGTTGACGATCGGGCAGAACTTCTTGACGTCCTCGGTGGAGAGCCATTCCGCGTCCACGCCGCCCAGCCGGTTGGCGTGCACCCGGCGGACGCCCTCGCGGACGTCCTGCAGCGTGTGGGCGAGGTTGAGCACACCGCGCTGGCTGAACAGGAAGTCGTACTCCAGCTCCTCGGGCAGCACCTCCCACAGCTTCAGGGCGTGTTCGTAGAGCGCGGCGCTCTCGTCCCACAGGTAGTTGGAGCGGATGATGGTGGTGTTCCGCGCCATGTTGCCGCCGGCCAGCCAGCCGCGCTCCAGTACGGCGACGTTGGTGATGCCGTGGTTCTTCGCGAGGTAATAGGCGGTGGCCAGGCCGTGTCCGCCGGCGCCGACGATGACGACGTCGTACGACGGCTTCGGGTCGGGGTTCCGCCAGAGCCAGTCGGGGTGTTCGGGCAACTCGTGCGGCACGGTGCCTCCTGTGCGGCGAGGGAACGGAACGGTGGGCGGAACACCACGGCGCGGTCGCCGTGGAGCAGGGCCCGGTGCCGCGGTCATGGCACCCGGCTCACAGCTGCGGGTAGAGCGGGTACGTGGCCGCGACCGCGGCCACCCGGTGCCGCAAGGCGTCGGCATCGTGGTCCGGACGCAACGTCAGTGCGATCACGTCGGCGACCTCGCGGAAGTCCTCCGGGCCGAGGCCGCGGGTGGCCAGTGCGGGGGTGCCGATCCGCAGGCCGGAGGTGACCATCGGCGGGCGCGGGTCGAAGGGCACGGCATTCCGGTTGACCGTGATGCCGATGGAGTGCAGCCGGTCCTCGGCCTGCCGGCCGTCCAGCTCCGCTTCCCGCAGGTCGACCAGGACCAGGTGCACCTCGGTTCCGCCGGTCAGCACCCGCACGCCGGCCTCGCGGGAGTCGTCCGCCAGCAGCCGGCCGGCGAGCGCCCGCGCTCCGGACAGGGTGCGCCGCTGCCGCTCGGCGAACTCCGGCGCCCCCGCGAGGGCGAAGGCCACGGCCTTGGCCGCGATCACATGCTCCAGCGGGCCTCCCTGCTGACCGGGGAAAACGGCAGAGTTGATCTTTTTGGCCAGCGCCGCGTCCTGGGTGAGGATCACGCCGCCGCGCGGGCCGCCCAGCGTCTTGTGCGTGGTGGTGGTGACGACATGGGCGTACGGCACGGGGGACGGGTGCAGGCCGGCCGCGACCAGGCCGGCGAAGTGCGCCATGTCCACCATCAGGTACGCCCCGACCGCGTCGGCGATCCGGCGGAAGCGCGCGAAGTCGAGGTGGCGGGGGTAGGCGGACCAGCCCGCGACGATCACCTTGGGGCGGTGCTCCTGGGCGAGCCGCTCGACCTCGTCCATGTCGATCAGGCAGTCGGTCTCGCGGACGTGGTAGGCCACGACGCGGTACAGCTTGCCGGAGAAGTTGAGGCGCATGCCGTGGGTCAGATGACCGCCGTGTGCCAGGTCCAGCCCGAGGACGGTGTCGCCGGGGTCCAGGAGCGCCATCATCGCGGCGGCGTTGGCCTGGGCGCCGGAGTGCGGCTGGACGTTGGCGAACCGCGCGCCGAAGAGTGCGGCCACCCGGTCCACGGCCAGGCGCTCCACGACGTCCACATGTGCGCAGCCGCCGTAGTAGCGGCGCCCTGGATACCCCTCGGCGTACTTGTTCGTCAGCACCGAGCCCTGCGCCTGCATCACCGCGCGGGGCGCGAAATTCTCCGACGCGATCATCTCCAGCGTCGACTGCTGCCGGTGCAGTTCGCGGCCGATGGCCTCGGCGACCTCGGGGTCGATCTCGTCGAGCGACCGGTCCAGCAGACCTTGCTGACTGCTCATGGGTACTCCACAACGCCAGAGGGAGAAGTCTTCCTGCCGCACCCGAGGTGGCTGCGGATCACGGGAACAAGATCAGGGGAGCCACAGCTACCCAGAATCTGAAATTCGACTAGATACGAGACTGATATTTCAGTTCGCGGCCTAAGCTAGGCCGCATGACTGCCCACGTCAACACGTCCGCCCGGCAGGATCGCCACGGCACCCCGCCGTCGCTGACCGACCAGGCATACGAAGCGATCCGAGACCTGATCGTCACCCTGCAGATCCGGCCCGGCGCCCCGATCAGCGAGGAACAGCTGATGCGCCGGCTGGGCCTCGGTCGCACGCCCATCCACCAGGCGATCAAGAGGCTGGAGTCCGAGCGGCTGGTGGCGATCTTCCCGCGCCGCGGCACCTTCGCCACCGAGGTCAACATCACCGACCTCGCACTCATCACCGAGGTCCGGCTTCAGCTGGAGGGCCACGCCGCCTACAGCGCCGCGAAGCGCCGCACCCGCGCCGAGCAGGAGGAACTCCGCCGGCTGCTCGAAGAGTTCGACGAGCCCGCGACCACCGACGCGGACCTCATGCGGCTGGACACCGAGGTGCACCGGGCGATCTACCGGTGCACACACAACAGCTACCTCGAAGCCACGCTGGGGAGTTACTACAACCTCGCCACGCGCATCTGGCACCTGTTCCTCGATCGCCTGCCGCACGTCTCCGAGCACATCGCGCAGCACCGGCCGCTCCTGGAAGCGATCATCGCGGGCGACGCCGACCAGGCCTGCGACATCGCCTGCACGCACGTCTCCCAGTTCGAGAGCACCGTCCGCTCCGCGCTGTGACCACCTTTCAGTGGAGCTCCCACGTTGTCGGCTGACCCGCCGTGGTGGCTTCTCGCCGTTGCGCTTTGCGGCGCCCCCCACGTCGTCGGCTGACCCGCCGTGGTGGTGTTTCGCCGTTGCGCCTGCGGCGGGCGTGGGTGGTCGGCTGCGGTGCCGCTCCTCCGGACTTCGTCCTGCGGCGCGGCCCCTCCCGTTGGGGGGGAAGAAGACCGGCGGGGGCGAGCCTCTTCCCTCGACTGCACGCAGACGACGGCTGGGGCC
>NZ_SDIG01000161.1:0-14933 GCF_004122755.1 Streptomyces sp. TM32 | reverse complement strand
CGGCCTGGGCAATGGGGTCACCCTGGAACCGCAACTCCTGCCCCTGGTGGCGGTCGGCCCCGCGGGTCGCGATCATCGCGGCCGTCGTGGTCGCGGCCGTGATCATCACCATCGTGCTCACCCGGCCGAGTGGCACCACGAGCGAGGTGTTCGCCCAGCCGGCCGCCTCGACCGGCCCGAACCCGGTCACCAAGTCGTCGGCGAACGAATCCACCCCGACCACGTCCGCCACGCCCAAGCAGTCCAGCGGCTCCAACAGCGAATTCTCGGGCGCGACACCCGGCCTCTACGGCGGGACCGAGAACAGCGCGAGCTGCGACGTCGAGAAGCAGATCACCTACCTCACCGACGCCCCCTCGAAGAACACGGCGTTCGCCGGCGTCGTGGGCGTCGCCCCGGGCGATGTCCCGCGCTATCTGCGGTCGCTGACGCCCGTACAGCTGGCCTATGACACCCGGGTCACCAACCACGGCTACAAGGACGGCAGGACCACCGAATTCCAGTCGGTCCTGCAGGCCGGCACCGCGGTCATGGTCGACTCGTACGGCGTGCCGCGGGTGCGCTGCAAGTGCGGGAACCCGCTGACGGCGCCGAAGGCCCTCAAGGGAAACGTGAAGACGGTCGGCACGAAGTGGCCCGGGTACCGGTCCTCGAACGCGGTCGTCGTCAAGCCCGCGAAGTCCAAGATCCAGGAATTCACGCTGCGCAACCCGAAGACGGGCACCTGGTTCAAGCGCCCCCAGGGAACCACCGGCACGTCCGACCACCCGACCTCCCCGCCGTCCGAGACGCCCAGCGGGCCCTCCTCCTCCCAGCCGCCGCCGAACGAGTCCCCGTCGTCCGGCGAGACGTCCTCCGGGACCACCGGCTCCCCGGGTACGAGCACCGGCACGACCACCGGGCAGCCGCCGCAGACCACGGGAGGCAGCAACACCACCGGCGGGGAGCCCTCGTCGACCGGCGGCGGCACCGGTCCGGGCGGCGAGACCACCGGCGGGGAGACGTCGAGCGAAGGGGCGCAGGGCGGCGGTACGGGGACACCGGGCAGCGGCGGGTCACCCGGCGGCGGGGGCGGAACACCGCCGTCCAGCTGACGCTTCCGACCGGCGGACGCTCCGACCTGCTGACCCTGTCTCCCGCGGCCCCGTCGCGGGCGGCAGGGTCAGCCATGTGACCGAGGCCGGCCGCCGTTTGACCGAGATCGGCGCCGTTTGCCCCAGGCCGGCCACCGTCCGTGGCCGGCCACCGCCGTCTGCCCAACGGCCCGATATCGAACTGTGTCCTAATCAATCGGTGCACGGGACAACCAACTCGGCCAACACACCCTCTGCATATGCGGCGGGTGCATTGACAGCCCTGAATGTGACCCCTCAGGGCCGGGCTCCGCCACTGTCAGCTGTTCTGCTTTGGAGGACCCCCGTGCACGCCGCACCACGCCGCCACTCTGCCCGGTTGATACCCGCCCTGACCGCGGCGGCCGCACTGTTGAGCGCGTGCGGGCCGGGTACGGACACCTCGAAGGCCGACGAACCGTCGACCAAGGTGACCGTCACCCCGGCCGCCGGAACCAAGTCGGCCAAGCTCGGCTCGCGCATATCCGTGCGGGCCGACGGCGGAAAGCTCACCTCCGTCGAGGTCAAGACCGACAAGGGTGACAAGGTCGCCGGGCGGCTCGCCGGTGACGGCACGTCATGGACCTCGGACGGCAAGGTCGCGCCGCAGACCACCTACACCGTGCACACCAAGGCGAAGTCGGCCAAGGGCAAGGAGTCCTCCGGCACCTCGGACTTCACCACGCAGCAGGCCGACAAGGTCAACAAGCTGACCAACACCCCGGGCGGCGGCCAGACCGTGGGCACCGGAATGCCGGTCTCGATCCTCTTCGACCACCCGATAGCCAAGGACCGGCGCGCCGAGATCGAGAAGGCGCTGACCGTCACCAGCCAGCCGAAGGTCCAGGGTGCCTGGGGCTGGGTCAAGGACTACTCCGGCAAGGACCGGATCGACTGGCGGCCCAAGGACTACTGGCCGGCCGGCACCAAGGTCTCCGTGAAGGGCGCGCTGTCCGGGATCAACTCCGGCACGGACGGCGGCTGGTTCACCCGGGACTACAACTTCGGCTTCACCATCGGCAAGGACCGCAAGGCCGTCATCGATGTCCCGTCACACACCCTGACGATGTACGAGAACGGCAAGAACGTCGGCAGCATCAAGGGCTCCGCGGGCTCCCCCGAGGCCCCGACCCGCGGCGGGGTGCACACGGTGCGCAGCAAGAACGCGGCCGAGACGATGGACTCCGCCACCATCGGCTACGGCGACAAGTGGAAGCTGCCCTCCAAGTGGGTCACCCACATGACGGCGTCCGGGACCTTCCTGCACTCCGCCCCGTGGAACAAGTCGATCGGTGTGGAGAACAACAGCCACGGCTGCTTCGGCATGACCACCTCGGACGCCAAGAAGATCTACGACTTCCTCCCGATCGGCTCCACGGTCGAGGTGAAGGGCACCAGCAGCACCGCCAAGACCGACGTCGGCAACGGCCTGGAGGTCTGGCAGGAGAGCTGGCAGCAGTGGCAGCAGCGCAGCGCGCTCGGCCACTGACCCGGGCGGCAGCACCGACCCGGGACCGACCCGCGCGGCGCAGGCTCATCTGCGGTGTCTGCCCTGCGGCCGGGCGCGGGTGAACAGCAGAAAGACGGTGGCCAGGACGGCGACGGCCTGGGCGAGGGCGGCGATCTTCTTGTCCCTGATCCAGGCCGGTTCGTACATGTTCGGCACCGGCCCCAGCGTGCCGACGTCCACGTAGGTGTACAGGAGCAGCAGCGCGAGGCCGCCCGTGGCGACCAGCCAGGCGAAGAGGTCGACCGCCGGCCGCCGCCAGACCAGCACCAGCAGGGCGGCGATTGCGGCGAGGACGGCCTCGACGCGGAAGAGGGTGCCCTGGCCGATGGTCGCGGTGACCGCGTCGTACTGGGCGGCGAGCCGGGCATGGACGGCGGCGTCCACGGCCAGCCCGGCCGCCGCGAGCACCCGCGCGATGCCGCGGGCGACCCGGCGTCCCCGCCCGCGCCCCGGTACGGCGCCGTGCTCCGGTGCGGAGCTGTCTGGTGCCACGGCATCTCCAAACCTCATGGTGAGCGGCGGTCGAGCGGTCAGCGGACGGTGAGCGTGCCCTTCATGTACGGGTGGATCGAGCAGATGAAGGGGTAGCTGCCGGCCTTGCCCGGAGCCTTGAAGGTGACGGTCTTGCCCGACCCGATGCTGCCGGTGTCGAAGGCCTTCGAGCCGGTGGCCGTCACGGTGTGGGTGGTGGAGTCCTCGTTGACCACGGTGACCGTGCCGCCCGGCCGAACGGACAGGGCGGCCGGCTTGAAGGCGAAGTCCTTGATGATCAGGCGTGCGGTGGCCGGGGCCGCGCCGGTCGGCCCCGCGGTCACCGTCGGCACGGAGGGGGTGCGGGACCGGGCCGGGGCGGTGCCGCCGCCGCTGTTCGTACAGCTGCCGAGGCCCACGGTGCACAGCGCGACGGCGGCCAGGGCGACGGCCGGGCCGGCGGTTCTCCTCATCGGGCGTCCTTCTCCTTCGGTCCGTCCGGTCCGGCCCCGGGCGGGCCACCTCCTGACTCAATAGACAGCAGACGCCGCCGCCCGGCCATCCGGGCGGCGGCGTTCGGCGTACACCCGCCCCTCCGGGGGGGCCGGGCGGCGGGGTGCGGCGTGCGGCCCCCCGGAGGGGCGGGTCTCGACGGCGGCGGCCGGCCGGTCCGTGGATCCCGACGGCCGGTCGGCCGACCCCGCCGGCGGGTCAGCCGATCCCGCCGGTCGTCCGGCGGTAGGTGGAGCGGCGGTCCTCGATCCGGTCCCAGCGGTCGCCGTAGACGTTCTCGACGACCTGTGGCTGCCGCAGGAAGTCGTGCGGGAAGCCGAGGGAGACCGCGCTGGTCCGGTCGAGCCGCGCCAGCGCGTCGGCGTCGAGCGTGACCTCGACCGCGCCGAGGTTGTCGCGGAGCTGGCTCTCCTTGGTGGCGGCGATGATCGGGATGACGGTGCCGGGCCGGCCGCGCAGCCACGCCAGCGCCACCTGCGCCGGGCTCCAGCCGCCCTGCTCGGCGATCTCCAGCACCGCGGTGACGGTCTCCTCCGCCCGGGGGTCGCGTGGGCCGTCCGCGGCCTCGCCGTCCAGCCGGCCGGTCTCCCCGCGGCGGTACTTGCCGGTGAGCTTGCCGGCCGCGAGCGGCGCCCAGGCCAGCACGGCCAGATCGAAGGCGCGGGCCTGCGGCAGCAGTTCCCGTTCCGGCGTCCGCTCCAGCAGGTTGTAGCGCAGCTGCGAGCCCGCGAACGCGGTCCAGCCGCGCAGCTCGGCGAGGGTGTTGGCCTGGGCGATCTCCCAGGCTGACCAGTCGGAGACGCCGACATGGAGCACCTTGCCCGACCGCACCACGTCGTCGAGCGCCCGCATCACCTCCTCCACGGGCGTGAAGTGGTCCCGTGCGTGCACCCACAGCACATCGACGTGGTCGGTGCGCAGCCGCTCCAGGCTGGCCTCCACCGAACGGACCAGGTTCTTGCGGTGGTTGCCCGCGGCGTTCACGTCGCCCTTGCGGGTCGCGCAGGTGTACTTGGTAGCCAGCACGAAGTTGTCGCGGCGGCCTTCGAGCAGCTCGCCCAGGATCCGCTCCGAGGAGCCCTCGGTGTAGTTGTTGGCGGTGTCGATGAAGTTGCCGCCCGCGTCCGCATAGGCGTCCAGGATCCGGCTGCTGGTGTCCTTGTCGGTGCCCCATCCCCGGCCGCCGCCCATGGTCATGGTCCCCAGGCTCAGCTCGCTCACCCGCAGGCCGGTCCTGCCGAACAGTGTGTACCGCACGATGTCCCCTTCGTTCCGCGACAGGTGGTCACGTCCTGCGCCCACGCTAGGAGCTGGAGTGCACTCCACAGCAAGGCACGGCGGCGGGCGCGTCCCCGGCGGCGGTGGCCCATGTCACCCGCGGGAGTCCGGGGGCCAGAAGGGAGATCGGACTTACTCGTCTAGGGTGGCAGGTGCAACTGGTTCGCCCTGCCCGCCAGGCAGGCGCGTCGCAAGAGGGAACCCGGTGGAATTCCGGGACTGCCCCGCAGCGGTGAGTGGGAACGACCGCCGTCATACGCACTGGACCCGGCCGGGTCTGGGAAGCGACGGCCAGTAGATGTCCGCCTCGGCGGATGTGCCCACGAGTCCGAAGACCTGCCAGTGCCCCCGTGCGACCGGCGCACGGGGCGATCTCGGTGACCTCGAGGGAAGGTCGGCGGACACCACAGGCGGGCACGGACGGCGAGTTGGCGCCGCGGCCCGCACGGTTCGCCGTCCCTTCGCGCGCTCGACCCGTCCCGGGATCCATGGAGACATACTCGCGAAGGAGAGTTCCGTGACCAGCACATCCGCCGCCGCGGCCGCCCGCGCCACCGTCCACGGCTACCCCCGGCAGGGACCGCACCGGGAACTGAAGAAGGCCGTCGAGGGCTACTGGAAGGGCCGCGTCAGCGCCGATGCCCTCGGGAAGACCGCCGCCGCACTGCGCCGCGACACCTGGCAACAGCTCGCCGAGGCCGGTGTCCACGAGGTGCCGACCGGCGACTTCTCGTACTACGACCACGTCCTGGACACCACCGTGATGGTGGGGGCGATTCCGGCCCGGCACCGCGCCGCGGTGGCCGCCGACCCCCTGGACGGCTACTTCGCGATGGCCCGCGGCACCCAGGACGTGGCGCCGCTGGAGATGACCAAGTGGTTCGACACCAACTATCACTATCTGGTACCGGAGTTGGGACCGGACACGGTCTTCGCCGCGGACTCCGTCAAGCAGGTGACCGAACTGCGGGAGGCGCTCGCGCTCGGCCTCACCGCCCGCCCGGTGCTGGTCGGTCCGGTCAGCTACCTTCTGCTGGCCAAGCCCGCGCCCGGTGTCGCGGCCGGCTTCGACCCGCTGACGCTGCTCGACCGGCTGCTGCCCGTCTACGCCGAGGTGCTCGCCGATCTGCGGGCGGCCGGCGCCCACTGGGTGCAGCTGGACGAACCGGCCCTGGTGCAGGACCGCTCCCCCGCCGAACTCGACGCCTCGGCCCGCGCCTACCGGGACCTCGGTGCGCTCACCGACCGCCCGCAGCTGCTGGTCGCCTCGTACTTCGACCGGCTGGGCGAGGCGCTGCCGGTGCTGGCCAAGGCGCCCGTCGAGGGCCTGGCGCTGGACTTCACCGGCGCCGCGGCCGGCAACCTCGCCGACCTCGCGGCGGCCGGGGGGCTGCCCGGCAAGCGGCTGGTCGCCGGGGTCGTCAACGGCCGCAACGTATGGCTCAACGACTTCGAGAAGTCGCTGGCCACCCTGGGGACGCTGCTCGGTCTGGCCGAGCGGGTCGATGTGTCGTCGTCCTGCTCGCTGCTGCACGTCCCGCTGGACGTCGGGGTGGAGCGGGAGATCGACCCGCAGATCGCCCGCTGGCTGGCGTTCGCCCGGCAGAAGACCGCCGAGGTCGTGACGCTGGCGCGCGGTCTGAGCCGGGGCACCGGCGCGATCGCCGCCGAACTCGCCGCCAACCGGGCGGACCTGGCGGCCCGCGCCCGTTCGCAGCTCACGCACGACCCGGCGGTACGGGCCCGGGCCGCGGCCGTCACCGACGCCGACTGCCGCCGCTCCCAGCCGTACGCCGAGCGGGCCGCCGCCCAGCGCGCCCACCTCGGGCTGCCGCTGCTGCCGACCACGACCATCGGCTCGTTCCCGCAGACCGACCAGCTGCGCGGGGCCCGCGCCGCGCTGCGGGCCGGGCGGATCGACGCCGCCGTCTACGACGAGCGGATCGCGGCCGAGATCCGCGAGGTCCTCGCCTTCCAGGAGAAGGCCGGACTCGACGTCCTGGTGCACGGGGAGCCCGAGCGCAATGACATGGTCCAGTACTTCGCCGAGCAGCTGACCGGCGCGCTCACCACCCAGCACGGCTGGGTGCAGTCCTACGGCACCCGCTGTGTCCGCCCGCCGATCCTGGCCGGTGACCTCTCCCGCCCCGAGCCGATGACGGTGCGCTGGACGCGGTACGCCCAGTCGCTCACCGACCGCCCGGTCAAGGGCATGCTCACCGGACCGGTCACCATGCTCGCCTGGTCCTTCGTCCGCGACGACCAGCCGCTCGCGGACACCGCCCGCCAGATGGCGCTCGCCCTGCGCGACGAGGTCAACGACCTTGAGGCGGCGGGGAGTGCAGTGATCCAGGTCGACGAGCCGGCGTTGCGGGAGACGCTGCCGCTGCGCGCTGCCGGCCATGCGGAGTACCTGGCCTGGGCGACCGAGGCATTCCGCCTCACCACCGGCGGGGTCCGTCCGGACACCCAGATCCACACCCATATGTGCTACGCGGAGTTCGGCGACATCCTCCGGGCCATCGACGACCTCGACGCCGACGTCATCAGCCTGGAGGCGGCCCGCTCCCATATGCAGGTCGCCGGGGAGCTCGCCACGGCCCGGTATCCGCGCGAGGTGGGGCCGGGCGTCTACGACATCCACTCCCCGCGCGTGCCCGGCGTACACGAGGCAACAGCCCTACTGCGCAAGGGACTTGAGGCGATACCGGCCGAGCGGCTGTGGGTCAACCCGGACTGCGGCCTCAAGACCCGCGGCTGGCCCGAGGTGCGCGCCGCGCTGGAGAACCTGGTCGCGGCGGCCCGCGGGATCCGCGACGGACTGCCCGGCGCGGCTTCCTGAGCCGGCCGGGCTGATCCGACCGGACGGATCCGACCGGGCCGGGGGGGCGCCCGCAGGGGTCGGCCCCGCCCGGGGCACGGGGATCCGGCCAACTTGGCCGGATCCCCGGCTACTCCCGGCCACCGGCCCCCGTTCCGCGCCGTACCGCACGAGAGGGCCCCCACGGGCCCGGCCTGCCCGGCAACGCCGATTCCCGCCCTCCCCGTACGCCGTCGTGCCACGTAATCCCCACCCCCGGGAGTTTGAATGGGACAAGACGCCTGATCGCATGAAAGTCCGTACGAAAGACCTTTGAGGGGTGAGCTGTTCGCTACGTTCCCCTTGCGACGCACTCCTCCCCGTCACCGTGCGGCGCACCACGTCCGCAGCACCCACGAAGCACGGGAAAGAGGCCTGTCATGCAACGCGTCCTCAGCCGGTTTCTTCTGGTTCTCGGCCTGCTCACGGCCCTGCTCGGCGGGTTGACCGCCGGCTCCGCCTCCGCCGCCTCCGTCCCCTACCACATCTTCAACAACGCGACCGGCGGCAGCCTGCTGCCCTACGGCTACGGCAGCGACTCCTCCGACGGCATCCTCATGTACGTCTGGAACCCCGGCCTCACGGCCGGCGGTGACGAGTGGACCTTCGAGGACGTCGGCGGGTCCTACCTCATCCGGAACACCAGGACCGGTAAGTGCCTGAAGCCGGGCGGGCCGTGGTACGGCAAGACGTATGTGACCCAGGGGGCGTGCAACACCAACCTGGAGTTCCAGTGGGGGCTCCAGGTGCGGGGCTCCGACGGCGCGTACAAGATCACCTCGCGCTCCTCGCACCAGGTGATGACGCCGTACTACGGCACTGCGCTCGGCGAGGTCGTCGTTCTCGAAGCCGACAGCAGCGTCACGAAGAACTGGTGGTCCATCACCCCGGTCTGACGACCGCGACAGCGGAGAACGGGGCACCCGCCGCGTGCGGCAGGTGCCCCGTTCGTCATGGCCAAGGGCAGGGCGGGCCCACTCAGCCGGTGATGATCGCCGGGTCGCTGACGCCCGGCTCGCCGTTCTCCACATGGCCGGCGAACCGGCGCAGGAAGGTCTTGTCCGTGTCGGAGGTGACCGACAGGTCGTACCAGCGCTTGCTGGCGCGCAGGTCGAGCGGCTTCTTGACGGTGGCCCCCGCGCGCACGGGGTAGGTCTCGCTCGCCCCGCCGTAGGCGTTGGTGACGGTGAGGTGGCAGTCGGTGCCGGTGTGGTTGGTCAGGGTGAGGACGAGGCGGCCGGCGGTCGCGTCGTGGCGGGCGGTCACCTCGGGGCCGGTCTTCTTGCCGTCGCCCTTGAAGGTGCGCAGGAAGCCGTTCGGGCCGAAGACCGTCAGGTCGTAGCCGCCCTTGGAGTACGAGGTGTTCCAGGTGTCGGAGATCTTCTTGCCGGCCTCCGTGGTGTACGTCCAGGGGCCGTCGGTGCGGTTCCCCGCGGTGACGGTGAAGCAGGCACCGGCCTTGTCACCGCTCTTGAAGGTGAGGGTGTAGCGCCCCGTGGAGGGGGTGGCGGACCCGTCGACGAGCGGCGCGTACGGCAGCGGGCGGGACGGCCGGGAGCCCGGCTCCTGCTTGGGCAGGACGGGGTTGGCGGGCGGCTTCGGCACGTAGCTGTCGTGCCGGTCGTTGTCCGGCGGCCGGTAGCCGTCGGTGGCCGGCAGCGCGGCCGGCTTGGCGTTCTCCAGGCCGAAGTCGAAGGCGGAGGTCAGATCGCCGCTGATGGCGCGCCGCCAGGGCGAGATGTTCGGCTCGTGCACCCCGAAGCGGCGCTCCATGAACCGGATGATGGAGGTGTGGTCGAAGACCTCGGAGCAGACGTAGCCGCCGGTGCTCCAGGGCGAGACGACGAGCATCGGGACGCGCTGGCCGAAGCCGTAGGGCCCGGCGGAGTAGGTCGCGTTGCCGCCGAAGGAGTCGAGCTTGGTGTCCACGGTGGACAGACCCTGGTCGGCGGAGGCCGGCGGGAACGGCGGGAGGACGTGGTCGAAGTAACCGTCGTTCTCGTCGTAGGTGATGAACAGGGCGGTCTTGCTCCACACCTCGGGGTTGGAGGTGAGCGCGTCCAGCACCTGGGAGACGTACCAGGCACCGTAGTTCGCGGGCCAGTTGGGGTGCTCGGAGAAGGCCTCGGGGGCGGCGATATAGGAGACCTGGGGCAGCTTGCCGGCCTTCACATCGGCCTTGAGCTGGTCGAAGAAGCCGTCGCCCTGCTTGGCGTTGGTGCCGGTGCGGGCCTTGTCGTAGAGCGGGTCGCCGGGCTTGGCGTCGCGGTACTGGTTGAAGAAGAGCAGCGAGTTGTCGCCGTAGGTGCCGCGGTAGGCGTCCTCGATCCAGCCCCACTTGCCCTCGGCGTCCAGGCCGTCACCGATGTCCTGGTAGACCTTCCAGGAGATCCCGGCCTTCTCCAGCCGCTCCGGGTACGTGGTCCAGCTGTACCCCTCCTCCTCGTTGCCCAGGACCGGGCCGCCACCCGAGCCGTCGTTGCCGACGTGGCCGGAGAACATGTAGTAGCGGTTGGGGTCGGTGGCCCCGATGATCGAGCAGTGGTACGAGTCGCAGATGGTGAAGGCGTCCGCGAGCGCGTAGTGGAACGGGATGTCCTTGCGGGTCAGGTACGCCATCGTGCCGGTGCCCTTGGCCGGGACCCAGCTGTCGTACTTGCCGTCGTTCCAGGCCTTGTGGCCGCCCGCCCAGTCGTGGTTGAGGCCCTCGATGAACTGCATGCCGAGGTCCTCGGCGTCCGGGTGGTAGGGCAGGACGTCCTTGGAGCCGTCGGACTGGTGCCAGACGGACTTGCCGTTCTCAAGGATCAGCGGCCGCGGGTCACCGAAGCCGCGTACGCCCTTGAGCGAGCCGAAGTAGTGGTCGAAGGAACGGTTCTCCTGCATCAGGACGACCACGTGCTCGACGTCGTGCAGGGAACCGGAGCGTCGCGCGGCGGGGATGGCTGCGGCACGGGCGATGCTGCTCGACAGGGCCGAGACGCCCGCGGTCGCGCCGGCGATCTGGAGGAAACGCCGCCGATTCAGTTCAGGCATGAGATGGGGAACCTCGTGGTGTGTTCGGGATTTCGCGATGGTGGGGGTGATGGTGTGCGGTGCTGGAGGGATCAGTGGGAAGTACAGCGTCAGCAGAGTGTTCCAAGAGGAACGAGCATCGGGGAAGGGGGTGTGACACGGGTGTGACATATCGCGGTACGCACGGCGAACACACTGGTCGGGCAGGAGAAGGCAGCGAGAACCGGCCGCGACGGACGAGGAGAGCGCGATGAGTCAGGGAGCCGCGGGAGACGACGGGACGCTCCCGCCCGATGAGGTGGCGGCGGGCAACACCGCGCAGGCCGAGGCGTGGAACGGCCCGAACGGGCAGTACTGGGTCCGGCGGCGGGAACACCTGGAGGAACGGTACCGCCGGCTCACGCCGCGGCTGATGGCGGCGGCCGGGATCCGGGCGGACAGCCGGGTGTTGGACGTCGGATGCGGCAGCGGCGGCACGAGCCTGGCGGCGGGGCGGGCCGCTCCCGAGGGGTCGGTGCTCGGTGTCGACCTGTCGCGGCCGATGCTGGCCGAGGCCCGGCAGCAGGCCGCGGCGGCCGGACTGTCACAGGTCGCCTTCGAGGAGGGCGACGCCCAGATCCACCACTTCGCCGACGGCGCGTTCGATGTCGTGCTCAGCCGCTTCGGCGTGATGTTCTTCGCCGATCCGCGGGCGGCCTTCCGCAACCTCGCCCGCGCCCTGCGTCCGGGCGGCCGGCTGGCCTTCCTGTGCTGGCGGGAGCTGCGTGAGAACGCCTATCTGACCGTGCCGTTCGCCGCCCTCGCCCCGTATGTGCAGCTGCCCGACCTCGGGGCTCCGGGCGAGCCCGGGCCGTTCTCCCTCGCCGCTGCCGACCGGATCACCGCGCTGCTGGGCGGCGCCGGATTCGAGGAGATCTCACTCACCGCGGTCGACGAGCCGATGTGGATGGGCACCGACGCGGACGACGCGGTGGCCTCGCTGACCGCCATGCCGATGGCGCAGGAGATGCTGTCCGGGGTGGACGAGGAGACCGGGACCCGGGCGCGTGCCGCGCTCCGGGACGCGATGACCGCGCACCTCGGCCCGGACGGGGCCACCCTCGGCTGCGCGGCCTGGCTGGTGACGGCGCGGCGGCGGTGAACTGCGCGGCGGGCCGGTCCGGCAGTGGCGGGACGCCCCATCCCCTACGCACAGAGGGAAACCGGCGGCCCGCCCCGTCCCGCACGCACCGGCGGGAACGGGGCGGGCCACCGGTTTCCTGTGCTCCGCGCCGTCCGGCGTAATGACGGAGCGTCAGGCGACCGACACCGACGCCGCCTCCGGGGCTGCGCCGGCGGCCGCCTCGGGCACGGGCTCGACGAGCGGCTCGGCGGGGACCGGCGGCGGCACCGTGGGCTGGCCCTTCGTGTCGGGCACGCTGCGCAGCGGGGTGCGGGCCGTCAGCCGGGATTTGCGGGCCGCCTCGACCCGGCGGGTGAACCAGATGACCTTGCCCTCGGGGGTGCCGCAGGTACCCCAACTGTCGCTCAGCGCGGCCACCGTGGAGAGCCCGCCACCGGCGGCGCTGAGAAGCTTGGGCAGCCGGGGCCCCTCGTCGGCGACGGAGGCCGTGAGGTGGCGGCCGGTCCACCGGAGTTCGACGACGCACCGGGCGTCCGGCCCGATATGGCGATGGACGTTGGTCAGGAGTTCCGCCACTCCCCGGCACACGGGCGGGATATGCAGCTCAAGATCCCAGTAGCGCAGATGCGCGGCGAGAATCCGCCGGATCTGCGGCACACGCTCCGCCGAAGCATGCAGTTCGACCGTGTAGTGCCGGTCGCCGGGAAGTGTCATGTCGTGGCTCCTCACCGCGAGGCTCACGCCCTTCACCTCGTTGGACCAACGAACCCCGAACACGAAGAGTGAGCATTTATCACGTATGGGTCATTTGTCATGGTGACCCGGCGGGGCGGGTTCCGCAACAGATCTTGGAGCTCGCGGGCCCTTCCCGGCCGCCCCTCACCCGGTCCCCTCCTGGCGGGCCCGCAGCCGCGGCAGGACCTTGTCCGCGGTGAGCGGGAGGTCGCGCAGCCGGATGCCGGTGGCGTGCCGGAAGGCATTGGCGACGGCCGCCGCGGTGCCGACGATGCCGATCTCCCCGATGCCCTTGCTGCCCATGGGGTTGAGGTGCGGGTCCTCCTCGTCGAGCCAGTGCGCCTCGATCTGCGGGACGTCGGCGCAGACCGGCACGTGGTAGGAGGCCAGATCGCACTCGGCGAAGTCCCCGAACGCGGGGTCCAGCCGGCTCCCCTCCATGAGCGCCATCCCCAGCCCCATGGTCATCCCGCCGATGAACTGGGAGCGCGCCGTACGGGAGTTGAGGATCCGGCCGGCCGCGTAGACGCCCAGCAGCCGGCGCAGCCGGACCTCGCCGGAGACGGTGTCGGCCTGGACCTCGGCGAACGTGGCCCCGAAGGCGTGCCGGGCGTAGGGGGACCGTTCGGCCGCCTCCTGACGGGTGTCGGCGACGGCCGTCAGCCCACCGGCCGGCAACGGCCCGTCGTGGTGGCGCAGTTGTGCCCGCAGCGCCATACAGGCCTTGTGGACGGCCCAGCCCCACGAGGCGGTGCCCATGGAGCCGCCGGCCAGCATCGCGGGCGGCAGATCGCTGTTGCCGATCTCGATGTGGACCCGCTCCTCGGGCACGGTCAGCGCGGCGGCGGCGATCTGCGCGAGGACGGTACGGGCGCCGGTGCCGATGTCCGTGGCGTTCACCCGGACCCGGTAGCTGCCGTCGGCGGCGGCCTGCGCCTCGGCGCTGGACGGGGCGACGTAGACCGGGTACGTGGCGGCCGCGACGCCGGTGCCGAGCAGCAGGTCTCCCTCGCGCCGTACGCCCGGCCGGGGATCCCTGGGCAGCCAGCCGAAGCGCTTGGCGCCCTCCCGGAGACAGCCGATGAGATGCCGGCTGCTGAAGGCGCGGTCGCTGTCCGGTTCGGTGTCCGGCTCGTTGCGCAGCCGCAGTTCGACGGGGTCGACGTCGAGCAGCACGGCGAGTTCGTCGACGGCCGACTCCAGGGCGTACATCCCGGGGGCCTCGCCCGGCGCGCGCATCCAGGAGGGGGTGGGGACGTCGAGCGGGACGACGCGGTGCACGGTCCGGCTGTTCGGCGAGGTGTACATCATGCGTGCCGGGACCGCGGCCTGCTCGACGAACTCCTTGACGGTGGAGGTGTGGGTGGCGATCTCGTGCGCGAGGGCGGTGAGCACCCCGTCGTCGCCTGCCCCCAGGCGCACCCGCTGGACGGTGGGCGCGCGATGGCCGACGACCGCGGCCATCTCACGGCGCGGCAGGGAGAGTTTGACCGGGCGCCCGGTGTGGCGGGCGGCCATCGCGGCCAGGACGACCTGGGGGCGGGGCGTCCCCTTGGAGCCGAAGCCGCCGCCGACGTGCTCCGAGACGACCGTGACCCGGTTCGTGTCCAGCGAGAACAGTGCGGCAAGGTCCTCGCAGACCTTGGTGGCGCCCTGGCTGGAGTCGTGGACGGTCAGCCGGCCGTCGCTCCATTGGGCGGTGGAGGCGTGCGGTTCCATGGGGTGGTTGTGCAGCGGGGGGACGGTGTAGGTGGCGTCGACGGTGACCGGTGCGGCGGCGAACGCCCCCTCGAAGTCGCCGCGTTCCCGGGTCCCGGGGTAGCCGCCGTTGGCGGTCTCGGCCTCGTACAGCCCCGGATGGCCGGCCGTCAGCAGCACGTCGTGGTCCTCGGTCGCATAGCTGACGCGGACGGCCTCGGCGGCGGCGCGGGCGGTTTCGAGGCTGTCGGCGACGGCGAGCGCGACGTACCAGCCGCGGTGCGGCACCCGGTCGTCCTGGAGCAGCGACAGCGTCGGGTCGTCGCCGACCGCGAGGCGGGGTGCGTTCTCGTGGGTCAGCACCGCGCACACCCCCGGCAGCGCGAGCGCCCCCTCGGCGTCCACGGCGGTGATCCGGCCCCGGGCGACGGTCGCGGCCACCGGCCAGGCGTAGGCGCAACCCGGCGGGGTGTGTTCGGCCGCGTAACGGGCGGTGCCGGTGACCTTCTCCCGGCCCTCCCGCCGGGCGAGCGGGGCGCCCAGGGGGTAGGGAGGTGGTCCGAGCGGGAACGGGTCGGGGCTCATGGTCGCGTCCTTGGGTCGGGGACGGGGGGACGG
>NZ_SDIG01000160.1:0-15162 GCF_004122755.1 Streptomyces sp. TM32 | reverse complement strand
CCGGCGACCAGCCCCGCCTTGGGCAGGTGGCCGGCCTTCTCGGCCAGTCCGGCCAGCCCCCACGGCACGCCCCCGGACGCGCGTACAGCGTGATCCGGGCACCCCGTACCACCGTGCTGCGGCAGACCGTGAAGGCATCGTGCAGCGTGGCCCGTTTGGCGATCTCCTGGTCGTTGTCGTCGACCGGTGCGCCGTCCGGGTCGCCCGCGACGATGATCCGGCGGACGGCCAGCATCCGCGCGCGGATCGCATCGCCCGACCGCTCGGTGCCGTAGAGGGTGTGCGAAGCCGCCGGGCTCTTCGCCAGCGCGAGGTCGTGCAGCCCGCGGAACTCGTGCGGCAGGGTCGCCCCCCAGATCCGCCGCCGGGCGGGCGTGAACAGCAGGCCGTCGCCGGGCTCGGACATCGCACGGACCGCGTGGGCGACCGCGGTGACGTCGTCGACCCGGCTGTCCGGGCTGCGCAGATGGCCGTCGACGGGCAGCAGCACGGCCAGGGCCAGCACCACCGCCAGCGTCCGCCGCAACCGCCGGCCACGGGTCTGACCCAGCTCACCGGCCGGCCGCAGCAGCCGCGCCAGTGCGGCCCCCGCCAGCAGCGCGAACCCGACGACGTAGTAGAGGACATAGCGGTCCACGTACGCCGGTTCCATGTGGGAGAGGAGCAGCAGCAGGAGGGTGGGCAGCAGGAGCAGGGGGAGGCCGAAGGCGCGCAGGCCGATCGGGCCGCGGGAGCGCACCAGGACGCGGGAGCAGGCGATGCCGAGGACCGCCAGCACGGCGAAGGTCAGCAGCTGGACGGGGTCCGGCCACATGAGCCAGCTGATCTGCGCCGACTGCTGGGTGCTGAAGACCGCGAGCGGGGCCAGACCGGCGAGGACGGTCGCCGCGGAGAGCAGCCAGGCGCGCAGTACGCGGCGGGGCAGTCGCGCCAGGACCACCGCCGCGCCGTGCGCGGGCAGCGCCAGCGAGGCGAACTCGTGCAGCAGACAGGCACACAGCATCAGCGCCGTATAGCCGAGCCACAGCTTGCGGCGCGGGCGGGCGGCGGCCAGGACCAGCAGATAACCGGCCCAGACGATCAGCGCGCAGACCGTCGCGTACGAGCGTCCCTCCTGCGCGTACTGCTGGACGACGGGGATCAGCGCGAAGGTGAGGCCCGCGAGCAGCCCCGCCCGCCGCCCGACCAGGCGCTGCCCCAGCAGGGCGACCCCCGCGGCGGCGGCCGTCATCGCGGCCACGGACGGCAGCCGCAGGCCGATGACCGCGCCGAGAACGTCGCCGAGGGTGGCGTCGTAGACGAGGAACCAGCAGTGCATCAGCGCGTAGTACAGGCCGTGGACGACATCGACGTGCTGGAGCGTGAGCCACAGATCGGCCAGGCTGCGGTGCGCCATGTCATAGGTGACCGCTTCGTCCCGCCATACGGCGTCCTGCCGGCGGATCCCCCAGGCGCCGAGGACCAGCATCAGCCCGGAGGGCATCAGCACCACCGCGCCCTGTGCCGCCCACGCACCACGGGCGGCTACGGCGGACGCGTAGGTCTTCTGTGCTTGCGCTACATCGATGACGGACTCCGGTCACGCACGGGACGGACGGACAGGCATCAGGAAGAGCAGAGGAACGTGCAGGGTGGCCGGGGAACTTGAGTATCCGGGGGAGCTCGGCGGGCACGGGGAGCCGGGGCCCCGGACGGTGGTGGTCCGGGGCCCCGGGCCGACCGCCCGGAGCCCCGGCACCACTCACCCGATGCGGACCAGCTTCGCCCCGAACGTCGGCTCGACGAGGTCCTTCTGCAGGGCGACCGGCACCTTCTGCGTGCTTTCGCCGTTGCCGACCGTCAGCTCACCGACCTCCGTACCGGCCTTCGCGGCGTGCGGGATGCTCTTGCCGCCGTCGCTCATGGAGAACGTCGCCTTCATCCCGGGCCAGCCGACCGCCGACAGGTCCTTGGTCGCCACGACCGGCGTCTCACCGCCGAGGCCGTCGTCCACGTAGCCGACGACCTGACCCTTCTTCACCACGGTGTCCGAGACCAGCGCATCACGGGACGCCGTGATCACCTTCTGGGTGTTGTTCAGGACCAGCGCGAGCTGGGCGTTGGGGTCCGGGCTGTTGGTGTGCTGGTCCATCGTCACACCGAGCAGCAGCTGGTCCTTGCCGCCGACGGTGCGGTAGCCGGACCACATGAACGTGCCGCCGGCCGGCGTGCTCGACCCCGTCTTGATACCGCTGACCTTGCCCGCCATCGTCGTGAGCAGGGAGTTGTTGTTGTAGATCCGCTCCGGCAGACCGTCGATCTGAGCGTTCTCGGTGCGCACGACCTCACGGAACACATCGTTCTTGACGACCTGTTCGGCGAGCTTGAGCTGGTCGACGGCGGTGCTCACGGTCGTCTGGAGAAGGCCGCTGGGGTCGGTGTAGTGCGTCTTCTTCATCCCCAGCTTCTTGGCCGCGTCGTTCATCTTCTTCACGAACGCCGCCTCGGACCCCGCGTCCCAACGGGCCAGCTGCCGGGCGACGTTGTTGCCCGACGGGATCATCAGCATCTGCATCATCTGGTACTGGTTGAACTTCTGACCCTTCTTGAGCGGAACGCGCGACTCGTCCCCCTTGTTCGAGTCCGCCTCGCCCTGGGCGTCCACCGTGATCGTCTGGCCCTTTTCGCCCTTCTTGAGCGGGTGGTCACGCAGCAGCACGTACGCCGTCATCACCTTGGCGACGCTCGCGGTCGGTACGGGCTTCTGCGGGCCGGACGTGCCCAGGCTGCCGACGCCGACGACCATGGCGGCGGCCTGCCCCTGGTCGGGCCACGGCATCGAGAGCTTGCCGCCCTTGAAGGTGAACGCGGTCGACGCACCGACGGTGAGCTTGGGGGCCGGCAGCGGGCGCACCGCCTGGGCGACCACGAAGACGATCGCCAGCAGCACCGCCAGCGGGGTCCAGATCTTGAAGCGGCGGACGACCGTGCGCAGCGGGGTCTCGGGCGGCGGCGGGGTGTTGGTGAGCTGCGCCAGGAGGTCGAGCGGCGGCAGCGGTTCCTGCTTGGTCCGCTCCGACTCGGGCAGCGCGGCAGGAGCCGTGGCGCCGGTGGCCTCCGCGGCGGCCGGCGCCGCACCCGTCCGGCCGGCCGGCTCGGGCGACGCGGCCGGCTTGGCGGGCTCGGCGGCAGGCAGCGCGCCGGGAGCCTTGGCCGCCGGCTTCTCCGACGACTTCTCGGGCGACTTCTGCGCCGGCTTCTCGGCCACCTCGTCGGCCGCGCCGCCGGCGGACTTCCCGGCCGCCTTGTCCGAGGGCTTGTCCGCGGCCTTGTCCCAGGGCTTGTCCGCGGCCTTGTCGGGCGTACGGGCCGGAGTCCTGGGCGCCGTCTTGCCCAGCGACCTGCCCGCCGTACCGTCGTCCGCCGACTTCAGCGCCACGAACTGACTGGTCCGCTCCGAGTCACGCTCGGGGGCGGCCTTCGCCTTGGCGTCGCCGTCCTTCTTGGCGTCGCCGTCCTTCGCGGCGTCGGACTTGCCGTCGCTGCCGGCCTTGTCCTTGGCGTCGCCCTGGGCCTTGTCCTTGGCGTCGGCCTTGTCCTTGGCGTCGGACCTGCTGTCGCTGCCGGGCTTGCCCTTGGCCCCGTCCTTGCTCTTGGCGGGCGGGTTGATCTTGAAGGCGGTGGTCGCCTGGTCGACGGCCTCGGCTTCCGCGCCCTTCCCCTTCAGCTTCGCAACAGCAAACACTCGGGTCGCGTCATCGGCCGGCGCCTCGTCGGCGTCACTCCCGCCGCCGTCACCGTCGCCCGCACCCTTGCCGTCGCCCTTGCCGTCGCCCGCAGCGCCTGCCGCACCCGAGGACTTGCCCTTCTGCGGCCCGACGGTCTTGAACACAGCGGTCGCCTGATCGACGGCCTTGGCCTGCTGGGGCAGCGGGGCGGACACCGGCTCGGCGTCCCCCTCGTCCCCGACCTCGCCCTCCGAGACGGCTCCGGCCTTCGCCGCGCCCTTCCCGTCCGCCGTGGTCGCGGGCTCCCTCGCGCCCGCAGCCTTCCCGTCCGCCTTCCGGTCCGCCTTCTCACCGGCCTGCACGTCCGACCGGGCGGCACCCTTCGCCGTCGACTTCGCTTCCGGCTTTGCGGCGGCACCCTCGGCGGCCCCAGCACCCTCGTCCGCGGCCGCGGCACCGTCGCCGTCGCCCGCACTGCCCTCGTCGCTGCCGCCCTCGGCCTCGTCGCCGTCCGTCGACGCGACCCAGGCGGCCACAGCGGCACGGAGGCGGTCGTCGCCGCCCTCTTCGCCCCCGTCGCCCTCAGCGGCCCCCTGGGACGCCTCAGCGCCCTCGGACGCGTTGCCGGACGCCTTGCCCCCCTCGGACGCTTCGGACGGCTCCGCAGCCTCCTCCTCGGACGGATCCACGACCTGCGCCCCGGCCGCGGCACCCGACGTCACCGCGGCCTTCGCCTTCGCTCCGGGCTTCGCATCCGTCTCGGCCTTCGCCTTCGACCTCGCCGAAGGCTTCGTCCCGGGCTTCGCCGCGGACTTCGTCCCGGCCGCGGACTCCGGATCGTCCTGCGGGCGCGCGTCCTTCCCCGCCCCCGCTTCCTGCTTCTTCGCCGGCTCGTCCGGCTCGCGGCGGAAGGCGGACCGGCGCGGATCACGTTCGCTCCGCGCCGTCTCCCCCGACGACTGCTTCTTGTCCGACTTGTCGGGGGACTCGCCCGCCACCGATGTCTCCTTCATTTGTCGCACTGCCTGCCTGACCCAGTGTTTCCAAGTGTCCTGTGTCTGCACAGCACCGTCCCGCCGCCACGCGTATCAGGACGCCCCGCACCCCACAGAAAGATGTCGCCGACGTGCAAGACGAGAACGACATACCTACCGGTTCCCTATCGAATCCCCCATGCACTCTCGACAGATGAATGTGAGAGGGGTCACCCTGTCATTCATCCACGCGGGGAGGCATGGATGGGCAGGAGCCGCAGAACAATTCCGGAGGAGCTTCTGCTGCTCGCTTTGGACCCGACGACGGGAACCACAGCGCAGCCGCAGTCGCTCGACCTCGGCCTGGCCGGGGCCCAGCTAGTAGAGCTGGCTCTGGCAGGACGGATAGCCCCAGACGGGGATCGTATCGCCGTGGTGATGGCACGGCCGACAGGAGATCCAACACTGGACTCCGCGCTCGAACTGCTGCGCCGACGCGGCAGTCCGGTGCGCGCGGTCCACTGGATCGGCGGGCCCCGACTCGGGCTGCGCCAGACCTACCTCACGCATCTCGAACGGTGCGGCATGGTGCATGCCGTGGCGGGCCAGATGTGCGGGGTACTGCCGACGACGCGCTACCAGGCGACGGAGACGGCCATCAGCCGGGAAATCAGGGCCCGGCTGGACAACGCGATCCGCACCGGCGTACCGCCGGACCCGCGGACCGCGGCGCTGGCCGCGCTGGCCCATGCGGTCGGGCTCGGCAAGCATCTGTACCCCGGCAACGAAGGGCGGTCATCGCGCTCCCGTCTCCGGGATCTCATCCGCCACGACCCGATGGGCGGGCTGGTCGCACACGCCGTCATGGATGTGCAGAACGGCGTCGGGGCCCAGCCCCGGCGGCCACAGGCCCCCGCCGCGGGACCCGTACGACAACCGGCGGCCCGGGCCGGCGCGGAGCCGGCCGGCGCGCCGAGCCAGTCGCGGCACGGCCACGGCAGGCTGGCGGCCCGGGTGGGCGCCCGCTGACGCCGGCGGACGCCGTACGACGTCCCGCACCACCGCTACAAACACCCACATCGGTAGAGCACCGGTGGAGCAACCGCACCACCGACCCACAGACCCGTTCGGGAGCCGCAGCACCCGGCGCGGGGTGGCGGGCCGGCCGTTTTGGACGACGGCCGGCCCGCCACCCCGCGCTTCTGCTCTGCCGCGCTTTATCGGTTCCGGCCCCAAATTTCCAGCCCGAGCACCTTGTCCAGCCATTTGCCAGCGCGATGTGGACCGTTGGTGGCAGTCTGCTGAACAGAAAACAGCAGTACGGAGCCGGAGGTGCACTGAGCGTGGCGTCCAATGTCAATCCCACCGTCAGGCGACGCCGATTGGGCCAGGAGCTGCGCAGGCTTCGAGAGGCCAAAGGCATGACGGCAGAAGAGGTGGCGGACCGGCTGCTGGTCTCCCAATCGAAGATCAGCCGCCTGGAGAACGGTCGTCGCAGCATCAGCCAGCGAGATGTGCGCGATCTCTGCGGGGTCTACGAGGTGGCCGACCAGCACATGGTCGAATCTCTGATGCAAATGGCGAAGGAATCCCGTCAGCAGGGCTGGTGGCACGCATTCGGGAGCCTCTCCCCGAGCTACAGCGTCTACATCGGACTGGAAGCCGACGCGCTCTCGGTGCGGAATTACGAGTCGCTTCTGGTGCCCGGTCTCCTGCAGACCCCCGAGTACGCGGAGGCAGTGATCCGCGGAATGTGGCCCGAGGCCACCCCGGAAGACGTCGACAGCCGCGTCGGCGTACGCCTCAAGCGACAGCAGCGGCTGCACGCCGCCGAGGCCCCGCTCCGCTTCTGGGCCGTGATCGACGAGTCGGCCACCCGCCGGGTCGTCGGGGACCGCCGGACCATGCGCGAACAACTGGAGCGCCTCGTCGAGTTGAGCCGGCTCCCCCATGTCACGCTCCAGGTGGTGCCGTACTCCGTGGGGTCCCACCCCGGAATGACCGGGACGTTCTCCATCCTGGAGTTCGACGACCCCTCGGACTCGACCACGGTCTATTTGGAAGGCGTCACCAGCGACCTCTACTTGGAGAAGCACGGGGACGTCCACAAGTACGGGATCATGTACGAGCATCTCCGGGCCCAAGCACTGAATGCGGACGAGACGCGCAAATTCATCTCAGATGTGGCCAAGGAGTACGCCGCCTGATCCGGCGGGCCGGAAAGTACACCACCACCGCAACTGAAGGAAGAGCCCTCCGAAATATGTCATCCGGTCGAGTGAGCGGCTCCTCCTGTTAGCGATGTTGGAGCGTAGCGTCATCAGCACCCCGAGAAGTCACCACTTCTCGCCCACCTGAACGCACGGGAGTGCAAAATGACGAGGAATCTCAGTACCGATCTGATGTGGCGGAAGTCGACATACTCGGGTAAGGACGGAAATTGCGTCGAGGTCGCCCGCGTGGACGACTCAGTTGTCGGAGTCCGCGACAGCAAGGACCCCCGTGGGCCGGTCCTCTCCTTCTCGGCACAGGCATGGACCGCCTTGCTTTCGGATATCGACCGCGGAAGCCTTGGCAGCGCCTGACTCGATCGTCACCCGCACCGCGATACGAGCCCTCTCGACTGGTCCGCCGTCCTGGCCGAGGGGGCTCAGCCTCGCCCGCCGCCCCGCTCCCGCCCGGCTCCCCCCGGGAACGGAGCGCCCCGCGTCAGCGGAGTTCATCGACATAGCGATCGGTTCCCGGAACCGTGGGAATGAACGGCGCAACGAATTCGACGGAGCCGAGACCGTGTTCCGCCACCAGGGAATCGAGCCCCGTGAAGTGCTCGTCCCAGCACATCCGCGGATCCTGCTCCAGGAACCAGAGAAGCGTCAGCCTGGTATCCACCCCGGCCACCTGCTCGACGTATGACATTCGGTCGGCCGGCAACGGGTGGGGACGAAAGACCAGCACCATGGCCGCGGGTGATCCCGACAGCCGCGCCCCGAGGTGCCGCGCACACAGCCACTCCAGAAGTTTCGCGCGCTGAACCGGCCCGGCGGTATCGATAACCTCCACGACCAAACCGTCGTAGGGGTAATTCAGGGCATGAAAATCACGCGGGCCGTCGCTCCCGTCGCGATACACCGTGGCCAGGTGCCCGTGGAACGCCGTAAAGACATGGGTCCGGTCGTGATGGACGCGGCCATCACGATGGAGGCGCTGATTGATTCCCACGCTCCACTTCAGGTGCTCGGAATAGCGCCCCGCCGTGACCCAGTATGTGGAGATATAACACCCACTGGTGACGGGCCGGGCGACCGCCGACTCCGCCGGATACCGGAGGAGCTGGAGGTCGCGCGTCGCCACCCATCGACGGCCCGCATACATCCACGGCATGGCCATCGCCCCGGCGATGAAGTGATCGTCCTCGTACCAGCGGTTGTAGGCGCGCTCCTGGCCGGCATGCGGCTCCACCATCGTGATGAGCGCATGCCCCGGACGGACGCCGTACGGGCCCGTGCCGGCCAGCCGTGCGTAGGCCTCCAGGTCCGTGGCCTCACTCATGACGGTCCTCCTGGTGGATCGCGGACAGGACGGGGCCGCCAGTTTGACGCTCCGTCAGCTAGTGCGCCAGGGGATGCGCGGCGGCTCCGCCCTGGCCTTCCCGCACCCTCGCGCCTATCCTGACGAGCCATCAGGAAAGCTCGGGCGGCCCGGCCGGGAGGCGCGCATGCTGCTGCGGAACAAGACCGTCGTCGTCTCGGGCGTAGGGGCCGGGCTCGGGCGTCAGGTCGTGGCGGCCTGCCTGCGGGACGGTGCCTCGGTGGTGCTGGGCGCCCGTACGGCGGCGAACCTCGCCGAGTCGGCGGCCCGGCTGGACCCTTCGGGCGGGCGGACGGCCTGGCGGGCGACCGATATCGCCGACGAGGAGCAGTGCGCGGAGCTGGCCGCGCTGGCGGTCGAGCGGTTCGGCGGGATCGACGCGGTGATCCATGTCGCCGCGCTGGACTCGCTCTTCGGGGGCCTGCGGGACGCCGACTTCGACTCCTGGCGCCGCGTCGTGGACGTCAATCTCTTCGGCACGTTGCGGATGACCCGCGCCTGCTTGCCGTCGCTCACGGCGCGTGGCGGCGGGTCGGTGGTGATGATCGGCACCCAGTCGTCGGTCGCCGCGCCCTCGCAGGTGCAGCAGGCGGCGTACGCGGCGTCCAAGGGCGGGCTGGTCTCGGCGATGTACTCACTGGCGCGCGAGCTGGGACCGGACCGGATCCGGGTCAACACCGTGCAGCCGGGGTGGATGTGGGGCCCGCCGGTGGAGGCGTACGTACGGTTCCAGGCGCACACCGAGGGCGTCGCGGAGTCCGAGGTGCGCGGCCGGCTCACCGCGCGGACGGCGCTGCCCGACCTGGCGACGGACGCGGATGTGGCCGAGACCGCGGTCTTTCTGGCGTCCGACCGGGCACGCGCCATCACGGGGCAGTCGCTGCTGGTCAACGCGGGGGAGCTGATGCGGTAGGCGACCGGTCGGCCCCCACTGGGGCGCGCGACGCCGGGTCCGGGCCGGGCCTACCGCGGGCCGGCGGGGGCGCGGGCCGACCCGTAGCCAGGCGGCCCCTGGCCGGGGTGCGCGCTACGCCCTGGGGTACCGGGCCAGCCAGCCCGGCGCCGATCCGGCCGGGCCGTGCAGCGCGGCTCCCTGCGTCATCTCCATCGAGAAGTCGTCGGCCACCTGCAAGATCGTCTCCCGGCCCTCCAGCTCGACCAGCCAGTCCGGCGGCAGCGCCGTCTCGCCGTGCAGGGTGCCCAGCAGATTGCCGCAGATGGCACCGGTGGAGTCGCTGTCCCCGCCGTGATTGACGGCGAGCAGCAGGCCGTGCCGGAGGTCCTCGGCGACCAGCGCGCAGTACACCCCGATCGCCAGCGCCTCCTCGGCCGTCCAGCCCGCGCCCAGCGACTCCACCCGGGCGGGCGTCGGCATCCCCTGCCGTACGGCGCCGAGCGCGCGCTTGAGGGCGTCGGAGGTCTCCTCGTGGCCCGGGCGGGTGGCCAGGTGCGCCAGTGCCTTCTGCACGGCGCCGTCGAGCACCTCGCCGCGGGCCAGCGAATGGCTGATGACCGCGAAGGCGCCGGCCGCCAGATAGCCGGTGGGATGGCCGTGCGTCTGGGCGGCGCACTCGACGGCGAGCTGGAAGACCAGCTGCGGCTCCCAGCCGACCAGCAGCCCGAACGGCGCGGAGCGCATCACCGCGCCGCAGCCCTTCGAGTCCGGATTCTTGGGCGCCTCCAGCGTGCCCATCACCTCGTCGCCGAGTCCGCTCAGGCAGGCCCGGCCGGGCGCGCGGCGGGAGTAGAGCCACTCCTCGCGGGCGAGCCAGCCGTCCTCCTTCTTGCGCTCGTCCGGGCCCCAGTCGCGCTGGGTGGCGGCCCAGCGCAGATAGGCGCGGTGGACGTCGGTGGGCGGGTGCCAGGCGCCGGTGTCGCGGCGGACCTGGGCCCGGATCAGTCCGTCCACGGTGAACAACGTCATCTGGGTGTCGTCGGTGACCGCGCCGCGCCGCCCGTAGGCGGGCACGAGATCCGTGACGCCCTCCTGGCCGTGCGCCGCACGGATCGCGTCCAGCGAGTCGAATTCGATTCCGGCGCCGAGCGCGTCGCCGATGGCGCCGCCGAGCAGACAGCCGCGTACCCGGCTGCGGAAGTCCTGCTGTTCCGCGCGCCCCCAGATGGCGCCGCCGCCCGCTGCGCTCACTGCGCCTCCCGAAGCTCACTGCGTTCCGGGGCCTAGCACAGGCCCCCGGGGAAGCACTGTAATCGTTCAGGATTGATCAATTTTTGCGCAGGAGAGTAATGCGAATAGTCACTCGCAAGGAGGCTTTTGGCCGGTACGGCCCCGATGAGCACCATCCGGCCCCCCCTGGCCGACCGCCTGATCTTCCCAGGAGAATCCGCATGACGTGGCGCTGCGCCGTACTCGACGACTACCAGGACATCGCCCGTTCGATGGCCGACTGGTCCGTATTGGCGGGTGACGTGGACGTCCGTACGCTGCGGCGGCCCTTCGGCTCCGAGGACGAGGTGGCCGCGGCGATCGGCGACTGCGAGATCGTCGTCGCGATGCGCGAGCGCACCCCGTTCCCCGCCTCGCTCCTGGCCCGGCTGCCCCGTCTCCGGCTCCTGATCACGTCGGGGATGCGCAATGCCGCCATCGAGCTGCGCCGGATGCGGCCGACGGCCTACCTCGTCAACACCTCCCGCGCCGCCATCGTCGACCAGCCCGCGCTGCTGCGGGCGCTGCGCGAGAACTGGATCGCCGGCGCCGGCCTGGACGTCTTCGACCAGGAGCCGCTGCCCGCCGGCCACCCGCTGCGCACCCTCCCGAACGTGCTCGCCCTCCCCCACCTCGGCTATGTCACCCGCCGCAACTACGAGGGCTACTTCCGGCAGGCCGTCGAGGACATCACCGCCTTTCTGGCGGGCAGCCCGATCCGCGAACTGGGCTGAGGCGGACCGGAGGGGTGGGCGGACGCCCCACCCGTCTCGCTGGCCCGTCCCGCCCCAGCAGAGGGGTCAACCGTTCGATCATGGCGACCGTGCCCGCTGGGCATGCTGTCCCCATGTCCGAGTACGAGTGGGATCGCACCACCATGGCCGTTGTCGCCTCCGCGCTCTCCGGAGACAGCGACGGCGCGGTGGAACTCCTCCGTCCGCTCCCCCAGAGCGATGTCTGCCATATCGCGGTACGGCTTGCCGCGATGGCCGCCGACGCACTGATCGTCGCCGCCCAGGACAGCGGAGGGGACCGCGAGGAGGCACTGTCGCAGTGGCAGCAGTGCATCCTGCAGCACGAGGCCGAGTACGAGGGCGGCGAGTAGCGGGGCCCGGCCGTAAACCGTGTCCGGGTGCGGCGGCCTCCGCAGCCGGCCCCATGGGTTCACTCCACGACCGGCAACAGCTCCGGCAGATGGCCGTCCGACGCGAGAGCGGCGGTCCGGCGTTCCTCGGTGACCGGGCCGTACGTCGTGGTGCGCGGGCGGGCCGGGCGGCCGGCCAGGTCGGCGATGGCGATGAGGTCCTGGATGGAGCAATAGGAGCCGTAACTCGACCCCGCCATACGGGAGATGGTCTCCTCCATCAGGGTGCCGCCCAGGTCGTTGGCGCCGGAGCGGAGCATCTCGGCGGCGCCCTCCGTGCCGAGCTTGACCCAGCTGGTCTGGATGTTGGTGATGTGCGGATGCAGCAGTACCCGGGCCATGGCCGTCACCGCGCGGTTGTCCCGCGTGGTGGGGCCGGGGCGGGCGATGCCGGCGAGATAGACGGGGGCGTTGGTGTGGATGAAGGGGAGGGTGACGAACTCCGTGAAGCCGCCGGTCTCCTGCTGGATCTGCGCCAGCAGGCGCAGATGCCCCAGCCAGTGGCGCGGCTGGTCGACATGGCCGTACATCATCGTCGAGGACGAGCGGATGCCCAGCTCATGGGCGGTCTTGATGACCTCGACCCAGGTGGCGGTGGGCAGCTTGCCCTTGGTGAGGATCCAGCGGACCTCGTCGTCGAGGATCTCGGCGGCGGTGCCGGGGATGGTGTCCAGGCCGGCGGCCCTGGCCTCGGTCAGCCACTCGCGGATCGACAGCCCGGTACGCGTGGCGCCGTTGACGACCTCCATGGGCGAGAAGGCGTGCACATGTATCCCGGGGACGCGTTCCTTGACGGCGCGTGCGATGTCGAAGTACGCGGTGCCGGGCAGATCCGGGTGGATGCCGCCCTGCATGCACACCTCCACCGCGCCCACGTCCCAGGCCTGCTGGGCACGGTCGGCGACCTGGGAGAGGGAGAGGGTGTAGGCGTCGGCGTCGGTGCGGCGCTGGGCGAACGCGCAGAAGCGGCAGCCGGTGTAGCAGACGTTGGTGAAGTTGATGTTCCTGGTGACGATGTAGGTGACGTCGTCGCCCACCGTGGCGCGGCGCAGCTCGTCGGCGATCGTGCAGAGGGCGTCCAGCGCGGGCCCGTCCGCGTGCAGCAGTGCCAGCGCTTCGGCGTCGGTGAGCCTGGTCGGGTCATCGGCGGCCTGGGACAGCGCCTGTCGTACGTCGGCGTCGAGGCGTTCGGGCACCATCCCGGGGGCGGCGGCCTCGCGCAGCGCCTCCCAGTCGCCGTAGACCTCGTCGAAGTCGTCGCGACGGTCGGCGGTGCGGCCCTCGGTGTCGATGGTGTGGTGCAGGTCCGTACGGCCCGTGGAGTTCCTCGTGAAGCCCTCGTCGGGCTCCTGCCAGGGACGGCCCACCACGGGGGCGTCCTCCACGGCCAGGCCCGTCTCCGGGTCGGCGAGGGCGCGGACGTGCGGCAGCAGGCGGGGGTCGAGCCAGGGTTCGCCGCGCTGGAGGAACTCCGGGTAGATGGGGAGCCGTTCGCGCAGCTCGAAGCCGGCGGTGGCGCAGCGCTCGGTCAGCTCCTCGATCTGCGGCCAGGGGCGCTCGGGGTTGACGTGGTCGAGGGTCAGCGGGGAGACGCCGCCCCAGTCGTCGATCCCGGCCCCGATGAGCAGCGCGTACTCGCCGTCGACGAGGTTGGGCGGCGCCTGGATGCGGGTCGAGGGGCCCATGATGTGCCGGGCCACCGCGATCGTCGCGGCAAGTTCGTCCAGTTCGGCGTCCGGCATTCCACGCATCGCCGTGTCCGGCTTGGCGCGGAAGTTCTGCATGATGAGTTCCTGGATGCCGTGGTACGCGCGCTGGATGCGGCGCAGCGCGAAGAGGGACTCGGCGCGCTCCTCGTACGTCTCACCGATGCCGATGAGCAGCCCCGTGGTGAAGGGGACGTTGGAGCGGCCGGCGTCCTCCAGGACGCGCAGCCGGACCGCCGGTTCCTTGTCGGGCGATCCGTGGTGCGGACCGCCGGGCTCGCTCCACAGGCGCTCGGCGGTCGTCTCCAGCATCATCCCCAGGGAGGGGGCCACGGGCTTGAGCCGCTGGAAGTCCGTCCAGGACAGCACCCCGGGGTTGAGGTGCGGCAGCAGACCGGTCTCCTCCAGGACGCGGATGGCCATGGCACGGACATAGGAGAGGGTGTCGTCGTAGCCGTGCGCCGCCAGCCACTCGCGGGCCTCGGGCCAGCGGTCCTCCGGCTTGTCGCCGAGCGTGAACAGGGCCTCCTTGCAGCCCATTTCGGCGCCGCGGCGGGCGATGTCCAGCACCTCGTCGGGCGACATGAACATCCCGTGGCCGTCCCGGCGCAGCTTTCCGGGGACGGTGACGAAGGTGCAGTAGTGGCAGGTGTCCCGGCACAGTCGCGTCAGGGGGATGAAGACACCGCGCGAATAGGTGATGACTCCCGGGCGGCCCGCGGCCTCCAGGCCGGCGTCCCGCACCCGGGCCGCGGAGGCGCACAGGTCCCTCAGGTCCTCGCCGCGGGCCTGCAGCAGCACCGCGGCCTCGCCGGCGTCCAGCGCCACTCCGTCGCGGGCCCGCTTGAGCGCGCGGCGCATCGCGGTCGCCGTGGGCCCGCCCGGCCGGGCGGGTCCGGAGGTCGTTTCGCGGTCGGTCCCTCGGTCGGATGCCTGGTCGGGTCCCTGCGCGCTGGAAGTCATCCTCCGAGGATACGAGCGCCCACCGACAGCGCCGCCGCGGAAGAACCGGCCGTGCATGTGCCGCTGATCACTACGGGCGGAGGTTCCGTCCGCGCCCACAAGGGGCATTTCCCGGCGGCGGCTCGCCGCACGCCTACATACTGGTCAGCAGCTCTTCGGAGTACGTCCGGGTCAGGAACTCCATGTTGTGACCGTCGGGGTCGTTGAGGTAGAGACCCCGGCCGCCGTCCAGGGTGTTGATCACCTGCGGCCTGTTGTGCATGGGGTCGGCCCAGTAAGGCCGTTCGCGCTCCTGTATGCGCGCGAAGATCGCGTCGAACTCCTCCTCGGTCACCAGGAACGCATAGTGCGTGGGGACGAACTCGCTGCCGCCGGCGACGTGCTCGGCGTAATCGAGGGTCACCCCGTTGTCCAGTTTGAGAGCGGCGAAGGGGCCGTACGCCTTCGGTTCGGGTGCGCCGAGAAGATCGGCCAGGAACCCGGCGGAGGCGAACCGGTCGGTGCTGTGCACGATGGTGTGGTCGAGGCGGGGCATGGGATCTCCTTGATCTCTCGGGTCCCGCGAGCGGCGAGGCCACCCCCGATCCGCCGCCGGATCGGGTCGGACCGCTGCTCTTCCGGGGCCGCTGACCAATCTCCTTCGGCCCGCCGATCCGCCGCGTCGCCGGTCGGCGGGGTCCTCACCTTCGACGCTACGACCGGAGGGGCGAGCCCGGAACAGCCTTCGGTAGCGACCTGGACGGGGGACCGTACGCCGATGGTCCTAGGACGACGTGGCCGCGCGGCCCCCGTTGGTCCGGTGGGCGCCCCTCGCGCTTCTGTCCCCGTCAGTCCGGTGGGCGCCCCTCGCGCTCCTGTCCCCATCGCCCCGTTCGTCGCGCTCTCCCAGGCCGCCGCGGTCACCGAGCGGCTCGCC
>NZ_SDIG01000159.1:0-15275 GCF_004122755.1 Streptomyces sp. TM32 | reverse complement strand
GGCCTCGCGGATGCGGCGCTCGGTGACACCCGGGCTGGTCAGGCAGCGTTCGGTCATCACCTCCCGCACCCCCACCCACGTGACCATCGTCACAACTGGCCTGACACACGGGTGAGTTGGCCCGTCCCGGCTAGGACTTGGTGCATGACAGCGGCTGGAGTGGACGTGGTGGCCCGCGGGGCGAGCGTGCGTGGTCCGAGAGGGCCGGTGTTCGAGGGGGTGGACCTGGACGTACCGGCGGGCGGACTGCTCGCCGTGCACGGTCCGGCGGGTTCCGGGCGGACGTCGCTGCTGCTCGCGCTCGCCGGGCGGATGCGGCTGTCCGGCGGTGCCGTCCGGGTCGGCGGACATGTCCTGCCCGCCGAGGGCCGGCGGGTGCGCAGGGTGGTCGCCGTCGCCCGGGCCGCGCCCGCGGTGGCGCTCGAAGGGCGGCTGCGGGTGCGGGAGGTGATGACCGAACGCTGCCTGACCAGCCCGGGTGTCACCGAGCGCCGCATCCGCGAGGCCTTCGGGACGCTGGACATCGCCCCGCGCAGGGCGGACCTGGTCGAGGACCTCGGCCCGGCGGGCGGGCTGCTGCTGGCGACCGCGTTGGCCCTCGCCGAGCAGCCGGGTGCCCTCGTCGTCGACGATGTCGACGCCGGTCTGCCGCCCGACGCGCAGCCACCGGTGTGGCAGGCCCTGGAACGGGTCCGGAACGACGGCCCCACCGTGCTGGCCGGGTGCCTCCAGCCGCCGCCCGTCCCCGGCCTGACCGCGCTGTTATTGCCGCGGCGCAGCCGGGACCGCCTCCCGGCCGACAAGGCCGCTGCCCGAGAGGACGCCGACACATGAGAGCCGTCAAGCTGGCACTGCTGGAACTCAGGCGTTTCCGCGGTCCGGTGCGCCGACTGGTGCCCGCCCTGCTCTGCCTGGTGCCGCTGCTGTACGGCGCCATGTACCTCTGGGCGAACTGGGACCCGTACGGCAAGACCGACCGGATGCCGGTCGCCGTGGTCAACCAGGATCACCTGGCGCATGCCCGGCAGGGCCGCCGGGTGGACGCCGGCGACCAACTGGTCCAGCAGCTCAAGGCGTCCGGCACCTTCGACTGGCACTTCGTCGGCCCGGCCGAGGCCCGGAACGGGCTGGAGCACGGCCGCTACCTCTTCACCGTCGGCATCCCGCCGGACTTCAGCCGCAAGCTCGCCACGGGTGCCGACACCCGCCCGCAACAAGCGGGCATCCGGATCGAACTCAACGATGCCAACAACTACATCGCCGGCATCATGACCGAGGTCGTGCAGAACAAGCTGCAGGACCAGGTCAACTCCGCCACCCACGCCGCCTATGTGCGGAGCGTCTACGGCGAACTGTCGGACGTACGCGACAAGCTGACCACCGCAGCCGACGGCGCACACCGGCTGGTGGGAGCCACCCGCGTCGCGCAACAGGGCACCTCCACGGTCACCTCGGCCACGTCCCGCCTGCGCAGCGGGGCCGACGGGGTTGCCGCCGGGGCGCGGCAGATCGCTCGTGCCGCCGGGCAGATCGACACCCTCTCCGGCCGACTGGACCAGGCCGCGGCCGACCGCCTTCCGGCGGCCGTCTCCACTCTGGTGACCACCGCCCGGCTGACCACCGACGGTCTGGACGCGGTGCACACCGCCACCGGCGCCACCCACAAGGGCACCACACGGGCCGTGGCGGACCTCACCGGCCTCGGCGACGCCCACCCCGACCTGCGGGACGACCCGGTCTACCAACGGGCCCTGAGCCACGCCCGCGCACTGGACGCGACCGCCACCGACCTCGACGGCCGGGCCGCCGCGGCCGAGAACAACGCCCGGCGGTCCCTCCACGACGCCGAGCGCCTCCAGAATCACCTCGGCTCCCTCCGGCGCGACGTGCTGGCCCTGCACACCCCGCTCCGCCTCATCGACACCGGCTCCCACAGCGCCGCGGACGGCGCGCACGGCCTGGCCGGAGGGCTCGGCACCCTGGAGAAGGGCTCCGGAGCCCTGCGCACCGCCGCGGACCAGGCGCACGACGGTGCCCAGGACGTCTCCCGCACCGTGGACGACGGACTGCACAAGATCCCCCGCACCAGCCCCGACCAGGTCGCGCACGCCGCGGAGGTCCTGGGCACCCCCGTACACATCGACCGGGGAAACCTGCATCCGGCCGGGGTCTACGGACGCGGTCTGGCGCCGTTCTTCTTCGGTATCGCCCTGTGGGTTTTCGGCCTCTTCGCCTACCTGTTGCTGCGCCCGCTCAACCCCCGGGCGCTGGCCGGCCGGGTCGGCGCGTTCACCACCGCCGTCGCGGGGTGGCTGCCGGCCGCCGTGCTCGGCGCAGTGGGGGCGCTGGTGCTCTACGGCGTCGTCGATCTCGCCCTCGGGCTCGACCCCGTCCACGGCTTCTGGACGCTCGCCCTTCTGATCACCGCGGCGGGGGCGTTCGTCGCCGTCGACCACTGTCTGCGCACGGTTTTCGGGGTGCCCGGCGACGTGCTGTCGCTGGTCCTCCTCATCCTTCAGCTCACCGCCTCCGGCGGGCTCTATCCGCTGCCCACCGAACCGGCCTTCTTCCAGGTGCTGAACCCCCTGCTCCCGATGACCTATCTCGTCGACGGACTGCGGGTCACCGTGTCGGGCGGGCTCACCACGAACCTCCTGCGGGACTTCGTCGTGCTCTTCGTCTTCACGGCCGGCTTCCTCGCCGTGACCGCGCTCGCCGTACGGCGTCAGCGGGTGTGGACCGTCGGGCGGCTGCACCCCGACGTCTCGCTGTGAGGCCGTAGACCCGGCCGTACGGGCCCGGAACCGGCTGCCGCTTCCCGGCGGCGGGGTCCGGGCCCGTACGACTCTGCGGGGCACGGCGGACCGCCGCCAGGGAGGGTGACGGGTGCTGCCCACATCGCCGCCGGGGCCAACTCCGGCTCCCCGCACACCTCTTGACGCCCCGGAATTCCATTGGTTGAGTGGCTCATCCACTGAGCCAGTGTTGCCGATCCATGCCGGTGAGGAGCTGTCGGATGCAGAGCACGCCCACGCAGGAGAGTCCCGGGTGCCCGCCGGGCGCCGTCGCGACGGGTGGCCCGGCGGGCCCGGTCCGGCGGCGGGCGGCAGGCCGCCGAGGGGGCGTCACCCGATGACGAAGCGCCGTCCGATGGAGAAGCGCCGCACCCGGTTCACCGAGACCATGACCGGCAGCGTGCGGCTGACCGGGGAGCCGGAGGACCGGCCGGTCCGGCTGGATCTGGAGGTCCGGACCGACACCTTCTTGCTGCCCTGGCGCACCACGGAGGCGCGGGTCCGCGGCCGGCTGCGGGTGCGCGGCTGGGGCGAGGAGGCCTTTGTGGAGGGCGAGATGGAGATCTCGCCGCTCGCCCGGCGCCGCATCGGCTACCGTCTCTCCTTCCGTACGGCCGGGCGTACGTACCTGCTGGACGGCTGGAAGTCCCTCTCGCCGCGCCGCCCGCTGCACTCCCTGACCGTCCTGCCCTTCACCGTCCACGACGACGCGCAGCAGGAGGCCGGGCGCGGCACGGTGCGCTTCTCGCTCGCCGGCGCCCTGCTGCCGTTGCTCGCAAGCTTCCGCTTCCCGGCCGCGGACCGTGGCCCGGAGCAGCTCGCCCCGCGGTGGAACGGCCGGCCCGGCCGGACAGAGGTCTGGTACACCACCGTCACCGAGCCGTCGACCGGCACCGGCCTCTGGCTGCACCACGAGGTGACCGCCCCCGAGGACGGGAGCGGCGGCTACGCGCACGGCTGGGTGGCCGTGTGCCCGCCCGGCGGACCGGTCGCCCACGCCCGCTTCGGCCCCGAACCGGTCACGCCTGATGCCACCGGGTTCCGGGCCACCGGCGTCGCGGCCGGACCCGGCCGGCTGCGCGGCAGCTGCGGGCCCTACACCTGGGACCTGACGGAGGATCAGGAAGGGCCCACGCTGCACACCTTCCCCGCCTGGGCCTGGCGCCGCCCCCTGTTGCCGGCCGCGCAGATCGTTCCGGGCGGCCGGGCCCGCTACACCGGGACGGTCCGCGGCCCCGGCACCGACCTCACCCTGGCCGGCGCCCCCGGTGCCACCGGACGGATCTACGGCCACGGCAACGCCCGGCGCTGGGCCTGGCTGCACGCCGACCTCGGTGGCGGTGACGTCCTGGAGGTGGTGGCGGCGGTGGCCCGCCGCCGGGGCCTGGACCGGCTGCCCCCGCTGGTGTTCCTGCGGCTGCGCCGGGCGGGCCGCGACTGGCCCCGGCGCGGCACCCGCACCGCGGTCGGCTGGTTCGGGCCGGGCCGCTTCCGGGCGGACGTGGGCCTGCCCTCCTGGACCGTCACCGGACGGGCCGGCCCGCGCCGGATCCGGGTCACGGTGCACCAGCCCGAAGAACGCACCCTGGCGCTGGAGTACACCGACCCGGACGGCAGCCGTGCGGTGTGCCGCAACAGCGTCACGGCCGACGCCCGGGTCGTCCTGGAGCGCTGGTGGGGCGGCTGGCGCCCGGAGGCCGTGTGGACCCTGCGCGGCACCGCGCACGCGGAGGTGGGGGAGCGATGAACACCGCGACCGAGGGGCTGCTGGCCGCGCTGCTGGCCGAGGACGACCCGGCGACGGTGCGCGCGGTGGCCCGCCGGCTCGATGCCGCCCTCGCCGCCATGCCGCGCGCCACCCGTGCGGCGATGGCGGCGGCGGCGACCGCCGTCGACGCCGCCGCCCGCGCCCGTCACGGCCGGCCGCTCGCCCGCCTCACCCCGCAGGAGCGGGAGCGCACCGTCACCGGCCTGGCACGCCGGCCTGGCACGGCGCACCTCCTGGACCTGGTCAAGATTCCGGTGCTCCTCGCGGCCGGTACGGAATACCACGCGCGCCGCACCACCCCGGTGGCCCGTCCGGCAGCGCCCGCGGACCCGCCGCTGGACTGTGTGCCCTCGGCGGAGTGGCCGCAGAGGCAGCGCGCCGACGCCGTCGTCGTCGGCTCGGGTGCCGGCGGCGCCGTCGCCGCCCGCACCCTGGCCCGGACCGGACTGCGGGTGCTGGTGCTGGAAGAGGGACGCCACCACAGCACCGCCGAGTTCGCCCGCCGGACCCCGCTCGACCGGTTCGGCGAGCTCTACCGGGACGGCGGGGCGAGCGTCATGCTGGGCGTGCCCGGTGTGCTGCTGCCGCGGGCGGGCGGTGGGCGGCACCACACTCGTCAACTCCGGTACCTGCTACCGCACTCCGGACCGGGTGCTGGCGCGCTGGCGGCAGGAGTTCGGCCTGCCGCTCGCCGACGCCACGGAGTTCGGCCGGCAGCTCGACGAGGCCGAACGCACCCTGTCCGTGGCCCGGCAGCCGACCGATGTCCTGGGGACCAACGGCCGTCTCGCGCTGCTCGGCGCCGAGCGGCTGGGCTGGCGGGCCGACGCCCTGCGCCGCAACGCGCCCGGCTGCCGGGGCTCGTGCGAGTGCGTCGTGGGGTGCCCGACGGGGGCCAAGCAGAGCGTGCAGCTGTCGGTGCTGCCCGACGCCTGCGCGCACGGCGCCCGCATCGTCACCTCGGCCCGGGTGCGGCGCCTCCTGGTCGAGCGGGACCGGCCGGGCGGCCCCCGGGTGGCCGGGGTCGCGGCCCGGCGGCCGGACGGCACCACCTTCGAGGTACTGGCCCCGCTGGTGGTCGTGGCCGCCGGTGCGCTCCAGTCACCGCTGCTGCTGCGCCGCTCCGGCCTCGGCGGCCATCCGATGACCGGCCGCAATCTCGCGGTCCACCCCGCGACCAGCGTGGCGGGCCGCTTCGCCGAGCCGGTCGCCGGCGCACCGTCGGTGCTGCAGAGCGCCGGCGTCGAGGAACTCCACGACCAGGGAATCCTGTTGGAGGCCACCGCTCCGCCGCCGGGCCTGAGCTCGTTCGTGCTGCCCGGGGCGGGCCGGGCGCTGCGCGCCGGTCTCGACCGCTCCGGCCATCTCGCCACCCTCGGCGCCATGATCGCCGACCGGCCCGGCGGACGGGTGACGGGCCGGGAGCGGGCGGTCTCCTGGTACCGCCTCGACCCGCGCGACGGCCGGCGACTGCTGCGCGCCGTACGGGCCATGGGGGAGCTGCTGCTGGCGGCCGGCGCCGAGGAGGTGTTCACGGGGGTACCGGGCGCTCCGGCCGTCCGGAGCCCCCGCGAGTTGGACGCCGTCCTCGAACCGGTCACCCCGCGCCAACTCCACCTGTCCGCCTTCCACCCGACCGGGACCGTCGCCCTGGGGGCCGACGCCCGGCGGGCACCTGCGGATCCGCTCGGCAGGCTGCGCGGGGTGCGGGGCGTGGTGATCGCGGACGGCTCCGCGCTGCCCAGCTGCCCGGAGGTCAACCCGCAGCTCACCATCATGGCGTTGGCCCGCGCCGTGTCCGAGGCGGCCTGCCGGCCGGACGGCGGCTGAGCCCCGGTCCCGGTCCGCGCGGCGCCGTCCCCGCGTCCGGCCGTACGCCGAGGTGTCCGGCCGGACGTACGGCGGGCGTGACCACCGCACGGGCCGGCCGGGCGCCCTTGTACGGTGGGGAGCGCACGGCAACGGAGGACGGCCGCCCCGGGCGGCGCGGGGTGGGGGGAACGGTGGCGGCACCGATGGACGATCCGATCACTCGTGACACGACGGTCGACGCCCTGGAGCGCCGGCTGCGGGACGCGATCATCGACGGCCGGCACCCGGTGGGTGCCCTGCTGCCGCCCGAGCGCGAGCTGGCCGCCTCCTACGGGGTCAACCGCACCACGCTCAAGCATGCGTTCGTCCGTCTGATGCAGGCGGGCCTGGTCGAGACCCGGCACGGAGTGGGCACCCGGGTCCGGGACTTCTGGCGGCTGGGGACCGCGGAGCTGTTGCCGTCCCTGGTGCTGCGGGACGGCGCCTGGCTGGCGGAGATCTTCGAGGTACGCCGCCAAGTGGGCACGCTGATCGGCGAGTTGGCCGCCCGCCGGGCCACCGCGCGGGACGTCGCGGCGTTGCGGCAGCAGGTCGCCGTGGTACGCGCCGGCGGCGACGCCGACCAGGTGCAGCTCGCCGACGCGGAGTTCCACCGCACTCTGGCCCGCGCCACCGGCAACCGCGTCTACCTGCTCATGACGAACACCCTGCTCGGTGGCTACCTCCCGGTCCGCCAGGCGCTCGCCCGGCCGTTCCAGGACGCCGCTGCCGCCGCGGACCGCCTCCACCCGGTGGCGGAGGCGGTGGCCGCGCGCGACGAGCGTGCCGCCCGCCGGGCCCTGGAGGCCTACATGACCGACACCGAAGGCCTCATGCGCACCACGGACGGACAGCGGCCGGGCCGGGAGCCCTGACCGCTGACCGGCCGGGAGGGGTGTCCGGAGCGCAGACCGGGCGGGACGGCGCGGAACCGGCCTAGGAGCCGATGACCCCGCCGCCGGTGGCCCCGGCGTCGGCCTGCCTGGTGCCCTGGGCCGGGATCCGGGCGTCCGCCCACCCTTGCACCGTCGGCTCCTCCAGTGAGTCGACCCACCAGTCGGCCAGCGCCTGCTCCTTCTCGCCGGGCTGTGCGCCGACCCCGAGCACCCGCATGCCGGCGGCCGCGGCGGCCTGCACGCCGCAGTGGGAGTCCTCGACGGCCAGGGCGTCCCCCGGGTCGACGCCGCAGAGCCGGGCGGCGGTGACGTACACGTCGGGGTGCGGTTTGGGCCTGATGGCGGCGTCGGGCACCACGATGTGCTGGAAGCACTCCCGGAGTCCGGCCAGGCCCAGGCAGGACTCGACGACTTCCAGCGGGCAGTTGCTGGCCACCGCCAGCGGGGCGAACTGCACGGCCGAATGCACCAGTTCCGGCGCGCCGGGCATGGTGGTGGGGTTGGCCGCCACGAGCTCGCGGAAGCGGTCGAGCAGGGTGTCCGTCATGTCCTTGGTCAGGTCGGGGCGGTCGGCCGCCTCGGCCATCAGGCGCCCGCATTCGGTGTAGTGCAGTCCCCGGGCCTGTTCGGAGAATTCGGCCGAGGGGGTGCAGCCGTATTCGCGCAGCACCATGTCGCGGGCGTCGACCCAGTGGCGTTCGGTGTCCATCAGGGTGCCGTCGCAGTCGAAGACCACGGCGGCGGGTGTCCAGGAGAAAAAGCGATGTGCGGTCATCCGGGTTTCCGTTCCGACAGGCCCGGAGCGGCGAATGACCGGTCGCGTTGCGGGGCGAGGCAGCGTCGAATGACGGCCGCCGGGCACCGGGCTGGGGGTTTCCGGCAGAGGGCAGCCACCGCGAAAGGGGGAACCTGGTGCGCTCTGCAGCGGAAAATAACGATCGTTACGTTACGGACGGCAACTCGGCGTGGTCAATAGGCTCCTAATTGTCCATATTGTATGGTCCTATGAGTAACTCAGGGTTCCGTAGGCCGTCCGTGTGTCGTCCTGCGTGATGCGGAAGACGCAGGTCGAGTCGTACTGCGTGCACAGCACCCGTGCGGGCGGGGCGAGTTCGGTGAACCGGACGGCCTTCAATCGGCCGGCGCGCGGCCGGCCCAGGGCGCCCCCGCTGCCGTACGCGGCGGCCTGCCGCGCGGCCTCCAGGAGTGCCATGCCCGGCACATGGTCGGTCGGGTGGTCGAAGAGGAACGGGTGCAGCGGGTCGGCCGGCGAGAGGAGCAGCCCGCTCCCGGCGACGGCAAGGACCGCGTCCTGCGGGTGGTTCACCGACAGTTCCGCCGCCGGGGGGCGGTAGGCCGCCTCCGGGGCGGCGGCCACCATGCCGATGCGGGCCGACCTGCCGCGCAGCGCGCGGTACTGCGCGTCGCTGAGGAACCGCACACCGCCGCCTCCCTGCCCGAAGGCCAGCCCGCAGACGGTGAAGGCGGCGTCCAGGCGCAGGCCGGAGACGCGACGGCCCGGACCGCGCCGCACCGCGCTCACCCACGCGCGGCAGGTGACCTCGGTCGCTCCGGCGCGGGCCGGTGGCTCGTTGCCGGGCGCGAGGCGGAAGTACAGGTCGGTGATGACCGCGTGGCACGCCGTGGGAACGGCGTAGAACCGCAGCGGGATGTAGAGACCGAGCTGACGCAGCGTCTCCACCAGGATCAGCGGGCTGTGCCGGGGTGATCCGTCGCGGGGGAACGTGGCATGGGCACGCGGCCACGACGCGGCCGCGGCGAAGACATGGGGGGTATCCGTCCGCCGTACATCCGTAAGGAGGACCTCCGCCACGGAAGTCCGGTGCACCAGCTCCCGCTCGACGGTGCGGGACCAGCTGAGTGGCTCACTCTTTCCGGCGGTGCCAGCAGTAGAGGAACTCATACGACCAGGGAATATCGAAATTCGAACATGCGCACCTGTTCATTCCGGGTGGCGCAGCGCGATAGATTGCGGGCCGCCGGCACGAGAACGACATCTGAGGTGTACGTGCAGATCCGGGCGAAGACGACACGCAGGTTCCTTCTGGAGGCGGCGGCGGCCCTGTTCGACGAGCGAGGGTACGCCGGCACCAGCATCAGCGATATCAGCGCACATTCCGGCCGCACCAGCGGGGCCATCTATTTCCATTTCGCCAGCAAGGAGAAGCTCGCCCTCGCCATTGTCGAGGAGCATTTTGCCACCTGGCCGCAATTGATCACCCGGTACCGCAAGCCCGGTCTGCCCGCCCTGGAGAAACTCGTCGGACTCAGCTTCGACGTGGCCCGGGCGTTCCGTGACGACATCGTGGTACGCGCCGGATCCCGTCTCTGGGCCGAACGCAAGGCCATCGAAACCGAGCTTCCCGCCCCCTTCCTCGGCTGGATCGACCTGGTCACCCAGCTCCTCGAAGAGGCCGGCGACAACGGCGAACTCGCCGCCGGTGTGCGGCCCGCCGCCACCGCGCACAGCGTCGTCTGCGCCTTCTTCGGACTGCACACCGTCTCCGACGCCCTGGAGGGGCGCCGGCACATCGAGGCCCATCTGCACGACCTGTGGCTGCTGCTGCTCCGCGGCCTCCAGGCCGAACCGGACCCCGCGGGCCTGCTCGACCGGGTGCGCCGACGGGCTCGTACCGGCAGGCCGGCACCCGAACCGGCATAGTTGTCGCGCGCGGCACCCGGCCCGTGCGGTCGTCCGCCGCGCACGGCACGAGCCGCGTCCGGAACGACCGCCGCGCGCGACCTCGCTGCATCCGAGCCCCCATGCCATGCCCGCGGTGCAATTTATTGCATGACATCAGCAGTTAGTTGCACCGCAGTGCGCTTATGTCTATCGTCTCGATGCGGGGCCGTCGAAAGATGGCCATAGGGGGACGGCCAGTGACCGTCATAGCTTCTGCGGCCAAGCCGGGTACGGCTGTTGCCGCATGCCGAACCACGACGGGAGACCCGCATGGCGGCTGATCGCAGCAGTTCTCTCTCCGGCAGCCGCCGAGAGCGAATTCCCTTCCTCGTCGCCCAGGGAAAGCCGGCGGACGACACGGCATTGCGCACGCTGCTGCCCGGCGCCGCGCACAAAGGGGCAACGGGCGCTCAGGAAGCGCCGTTCGGGATAGGCGCCGCCTGGCAACTCGGCGAAAGCCTCTACACGCAGGTGCAGGACAATTCCACCGGGCGGCTGGCCGTATTCGCCACGCGCGGCTCCGGGCACATAGAGCGCGTCACCGGCTACACCTGGAACGTCGCCCCCGTCTGGCGGCTGCTCACCGGGCCGGCCGCTCCGCGCGATCTGTGGTCCCAACTGCGCTACGAACACTTCCTGCGGCACTCGCCCGTGGCGGATCACGTCCCGGAGTGTGCGAGCCACTGCGGCGGTCGTCCGGAGGGCGGTGCGCCCTCCCCGGACGCCGCGGACGAATCCCCGTGCGACGAGGCGCCCGCGCCGCCGTGGTCCCGGGCCGGCGATCCGCTCGAAGAGCTCTGGGAGGCGTCGTGCCCGAAGGGGTCGGATCCCCAACGGCTCCAGGAAGGCGCGGAGTTGCTGCGCCGGCGAGTGGCCCACCTGCTGGCCGACTGCCCGGTCCCGCCGCTGCACGAGCGTCCGCACGCCGAGCATCTCGACGCTGAACTCTCCCACCAACTCCTGCGGGCCTACGACGCCTTGCGGGGGGCGCTGGCACTGCACTGCCCCCGGCAGAGCGGCTGGCTCGGCTCCTGGGCCTATGGCATCGCCGAGGAACTGATCTGGCGCGGCCGCCTGGGAGCCGCGCGCAGCGCTGCCGAACGGACCGCGCGGGAGTCGATGGCGGTGGAATCCGCCCTGTCGTCCCCGTGGCCGCTGCCGGCCCCGCACATCTGCGCCGGGCTGGACACCGTGCACGACGAGGCCCCGGGTACCTGACCGGTCGCCCGATTCGGCCGGCGGACCGCTCCGTTCCGGCCGAACCGGACTCCGGCGGGCGAGATTCCCGCAGCCGAGGCCGGGTGCCCCGTCCCGCGTACGCAGGTCAGCGGCGCCGCGTACCCTGCACTGAAGGGTCGCACCGTGCCGCGTGCGACCCTTTGGTGCACACGCCACGGAGGGACAAGGTTGGACCGCCACGAATTCGCCAGGGCGGCAGGCACGTCCGCCGGTCCGGACGGGGCCGCGCACGCCGCCAAGACCGCCATCGCCCGCAGGCTCCGGCACATCCGCCACCACCACCCCGAAGGCCCCTTCACCCTGGCCCGGCTGGCGGAACTCGCCGGGGTCTCGAAGCGCACCCTGGCCGCTGCCGAATCCGCGGACGGAACCAACCTGACCGTGGAGACCCTCGTCAAGGTGGCCCACAGTCTGGGCGTCTCCCGGGTGGCCTACTTCCTCGACGAGCAGGTCTTCGACGATGTCAACTCCGAGCTGGAGCTGCTCAGGAAGATGCGTACGCACCGCGTCGAGAGCGTGGCGCTGCGGCAGACCGGCCCTGCCGCCCCCGACTCCTCGCTGAGCGAACTGAGCCATCTCATCACCCGGTTGGTCAGCACCGCCGAGGCCGCCCGCGCGACCCTGGAGGACCTGCCGGGGCAGGGCCGCAATGACCGCTCGCCGCAGTGATGGTGATGCGCTGGCGGCACAAGGACGCGGACCCGCAGGCGACGCGGCTGCGCGAACAGTGCGAACGACGGGTCGACGCCCTCGGGCTGCCCGCCCACACGAAGCTGTCCATCGACGACCTGTGCGCACACCTCAGCCGGAGCTCCGGACGGCCCATCCAGCTCCTGCCCTGCCCGCTGCCGCTGGGCAGCCCGGACGGCCTGTGGGTCTCCACCGCGAGCACGGAGTACGTCGTCTACGAGCAGCGGCTCGCGCCGGTGCACCAGCAGCAGGTCATCCTGCACGAGCTGGGCCACCTCGTCTGCGACCACGAGGCGAGCCCGGTCCTCACCCCCGAGGCCTCCCGGCTCCTGCTGCCCTCGCTCGACCCGGCTCTGATCCGCCGGACCCTGGGGCGCGAACACGCCCGGTCCTGGGCGGAGACCGAAGCCGAGTACGTCGGCTCGCTGATCGGGCGCCGGATCGGCAGCTGGACCGCCGACCACGTCCGGCCCGTCCCACCCGCGATGCAAGAGCTGGTCTCCCGGCTCGGTGCGCTGGACAACCCCGCCTTCCGAGGAAGCAATGAATAGCGTTCTCTACCCCTTGTGTGCTGCCGTCGCCGGCCTGGCGCTGCTGTACAAACTGCGCGTACTGCGCACGGACCGCTCCGTGACGCAGGTGGCGCTGCTCGCCAACTTCTTCTTCCTGTTCGTCACCTACACCGTCTCCACCCCCGCGGTCTGGGCGGCGACCAGCAGCGCCGTCGGCATCGTCAACTTCTCCGGGTTGCTGTCGCAGAGCTGCGTCATCCTGCTGACGGCGTGCCAGCAGATCGTGCTGCTCCACCTCAGCCATGAGGCCCCGGTCGCCTGGCGCAAGGCACGCCCCCGGCTGATCGGACTCGGGCTCGTACTCGTCGCCATGGTCGTGCTGTTCACCGTGGCCACCAGCCGCGGGGAGAAGCCCGACGACTTCGCCATCGACAGCGCCCAGTACTACCCCGCCTACCTCGCCCTCTACCTGCTCGCCTACGCCGCGAACCAGGTCGACGTGGGCGTCCTCGGCTGGCGTTACGCCAGGATCGCTCCGCAGCCCTGGATGCGTCGCGGGCTGTACCTCATCGCCGCGACGCTGCCGTTCGCCCTCGTCTACACCGGATGCCGGGCCGCCGACATCGTGGCCGCCCAGTTCGGCGTCGACGGGCAGGCCTGGGAGCCGGTGGCCCAGGTCGCCGTCACCATCGCCACCCTCAGCAAGACACTGGGCTGGATCCTCCCCGACTGGGGCCGCCATCTCACCGCGCTGTGGCAGCGGTTCACCGACTACCGCGCCTACCGGGAGCTGGGCCCGCTGCACCGCGAGGTCACCGCCCAGATTCCCGAACCGGTGCTGCACCTCGAACCCGACACGGATCTACGGACCCGGCTCTACCGCCGACTCGTCGAGATCCGCGACGCCCAATGGGCGCTCCGCGTCTGGATCCCGGCCGACGTGGCCGACGCCGCCGACGCGCGCGCCCGGGCGGCCGGCCTGGACGGCACCGACCTGGCCGCCACCGTCGAAGCCGCTCAGCTCAGGGCCGCTCTGGCGGCGCGGGCCGCGCAACGACGGCCCGCCGTCCACCCGCCCACGCCCCGCGTGGCAGAGCCCCAGGACCTCGCTGCCGAACTCGCCTTCCAGCGCAAACTGGCGCGAGCATTCACCACGTCCCCGATCGTCCGGGCCGCGGCCGAGCACCCCGCCACCGGCCCGGCAACCCAGGAACGCACATGACCCAGCAGACCCCGGCACCGGCCCTTGGCCGCCCCTTCGACCAGGACTTCTTCCAGGACCCCTACCCCACCTACGCCCGGCTGCGCAGCGCAGGGCCCGTACACCGGATCGCGCTGCCCGACGGATCCCCCGTCTGGCTGGTCACCCGGGAGCGCGACGTCCGGGCCGGGCTCACCGACACGCGGCTGTCGGTGAACAAGGCCCATTCCACCAACGGTTACCAGGGGTTCTCGCTGCCGCCCGCGCTGGACGCCAATCTCCTCAACATCGACCCGGACGACCACCTGCGGCTGCGCCGGCTGGTCTCGAAGGGCTTCACCCCGCGGCACGTCGAGCAGCTCCGCGCGCGGGTTGCCGAGGTGGCAGGTCAATTCGCCGACCGACTTGCCGAGTTGGGGCAGGCCGACCTGGTCACGACGTTCGCCCACCCGTTGCCGCTGGTCATCATCGGCGACCTGCTGGCCGTGCCCGAGGCGGACAGCCGGACGTTCTCCGGATGGGTCGCCGCCATGTTCGCCCCCGAGTACCCGGGGCACACCGCCGAAGCGATCGGACACATCCACCGCTACCTCCTGGACCTCATCTCCGCCCGCCGCGCACACCCCGCGGACGACCTGTTGTCCTCCCTGATCGCCGCCCGGGACGACGGTGCCCGGCTCAGCGAGGACGAACTGGTCTCGCTGGCCTTCCTGATCCTCATGGCGGGCAGCGAGAACACCCAGCACCTGATCAGCGGCGGACTGCTGACCCTGCTCCGCCATCCCGACCAGCTGGCCAGCCTGCGCGCCCGCCCCGAGCTGATGCCCGAGGCCGTCGAGGAGCTGTTCCGCTTCGCCCATCCCAACCAGATGGCGATCCGGCGCTTCCCCACGGAACCCGTCGAGATCGGCGGCGTACGGATTCCGACGGGCGACACCGTGCTGCTCGCGCTCGCGTCCGCGCACCGGGACCCGTCCCGCTACCCCGAACCGGACCGCTTCGACATCCTCCGGGCCGACAAGACGCATCTCGCGCTCGGCCACGGCGTCCACTACTGCCTGGGCGCCGCCCTGGCCCGGCTGGAAATCCGCACCGCCCTGAGCACCCTGCTCGACAGGTTCCCGGGGCTGCGGCTCGCCGTGCCGGACGAACGGCTGGAGTGGCGCGCGTCGTTCCGCTCGCACGCACTCAAGCAACTGCCGGTAGCCGTCGGGTAGGCCGCCGTGCGGCGGAGGGCGAGCCTTGACCAGCGAAAAAGGATGCGATTGCCTGGTGTCACGGGAAGTCGGTCCGGAACGGATCCGGATCGCGGTCCGCTCCCGGGGCGGTGGGGGAGGACCGCGGCTGTCGTGCGGGACCTCAGGTCCCCACACCATTGCCCACCCCCCCCCACAAAGGATGCAGCCCGAGTATGACGAACCACACGCAAGAGTCCGCTGTGCGCTGGAGCCGCACCGGGATACCGGCCACCGCTGCGACGGCGACGGCTGCGGCACTCGCCGCCTCGCTGCTCGCCGGTTGCTCGTCCGGGGACCAGGAGGACGCCAAGAAGCCCGGGCCGGTGGCGTCCTCGCCGCACAAGAGCAAGGCCCCCGCCCCGAAATCCCCGTCCCCGAAGG
>NZ_SDIG01000158.1:0-15409 GCF_004122755.1 Streptomyces sp. TM32 | reverse complement strand
CCGTCCCCCAACCCACCTGACGAACCCACCCAAAACGCGCCCCTACCGCTTGACGAAAGAGATAGGGGCACCCCCCGCCCCGCATATGCGGGACTCCCTGCCCTCTCCCGTATGCGCTACTTTCTGTTCCTCTCCCCCTGTGCGCTACTTCCCGCTCTCCTCCCCGATCCGCCGGTCCCGGCCCGCGCCAACGCCCAGCAGTGCCAGGCCGGCGCAGACGGCGAGCAGCAGCACCAAGGGGACGGTCCAGCCGCCGGTGGCCTGGTGGACGGCACCGAGGACCAGGGGGCCGGCGGCGGCGAGGAGGTAGCCGCCGCTCTGGGCCATGCCGGAGAGCCGGGCGGCGGTGTGGGCGTCACCGGAGCGCAGCACCATCATCGTCAGGGCCAGCCCCAGCGCCCCGCCCTGCCCGACGCCGAGCAGCGCGGCCCACAGCCAGGCGCCGGCCACCGGTGCCAGCAGCAGGCCGGTGACGCCGCAGGCCATCAGCGCGGACACCGCCACCCCCAGCAGACGCTGCCGCCGCATCCGCCCCGCGAGCACCGGCACCACGAACGAACCGGCCATCTGCAGCAGCGTGCTGAAGGCGAAGACCAGGCCCGCCTCGCCCTTGCCCATGCCGTGGTCGGTGAAGATCGTCGGCATCCAGGCGATGCTCACGTACGCGATCAGCGACTGCGAGCCCATGAAGAGCGTGACCTGCCAGGCCAGCGGGGAACGGCTCAACTTCGGCCCGGCCGCGCCAGGATGCACCGGGGTGGCCGCGGCCGCGCCGTGCCGGCTGCCCCGCCGGGCGATCAGGACCTGCGGGATCCAGACGACCACGGCGACGGCGGCCAGCAGCGACCAGGAGACCAGCGAACCCTGCCAGCCGCCGAGCGCATGCTCCAGCGGGACCGCGGTGGCGGCCGAGGTGGTCGCCCCCAGGATCATCGCGGTCGAGTACAGCGCCGTCATGCCCGCGGCCTGCCCCGGGAAGTCCCGCTTGATCAGCCCCGGCATCAGCACGTTCAGCAGGGCTATGGCGGCACCCACCACCGCACACCCGGCGAACAGCGCGATCACCGGCGGCGCGATCCGCAGCACGATGCCGCCGCACAGGGCCACCAGCGCCCCGCACAGCACCGCCTCCGTGCCCCGGCGCCGGGCCAGTTTCGGCGCGACGAGCGAGCCGAGGCCCATGAAGACCAGCGGGATGGTCGTCACCAGGCTTCCGGCCGTCGCGTTCAGCCGGAAGTGCCGGGCGATCTCACCGAGCAGCGGAGAGACGCCGGCCAGCGCCGCCCGCATGTTGAGCGCGGCGAGCACGATCCCGGTCAGGAGCAGGGCGGGGCGGGCCCGCAGCCGACGGCGGGCCGGCGCGACCGGTGGTGTCGCGACCAGATCTTCCTCGGCGTCGATCACCGCGGTGCCCCGCTGGGGTGTGCTCGGCATGCTCTGTTCCTCTTCTCCGCTCGTGTGACCGGCGCCGTTGATCTGCGGCGCGCGGGCTCGTCCGTACGGCCGTCCCCTGCCTCCGTACGGCCGTCCCTGCGTCCGTACGACCGCAGCGACGAAGGCCCGATGCAGCGCCCGAAGCCCGAATGCCTGAGGCGCAGTGCCACCGATTCCTGTCGCGCCGCCCAAATCCCTGCCGTGCCGCCCGAATTCCCGCGCCGCAGCCTGAATGTGCAGCCCTCAGCGGGCGGTCAGCAGGGCTTCCACCGCTCGCTTCGGCTTCTCCAGCAGGGCCCGGGTGGCCCGCTCCGCGGCCTCCGGGTCGCCCGCCGCGATCGCGTCCACGACCGCGCGGTGATCACCGTGCGACACCCGCGGCATCGCCCGGTCGTCCAGGGCAGTGACCAGCGCCTCCCGCACCGAGCTGCTGAACCAGCCGTATGTGGCCGTCAGCGCGGCGTTGTGCGCGGCCTCGACGACGGCCATGTGGAAGGCGATGTCGTGATCGGCGTAGAGCTCCAGGTTTTCGGCGTGGGGCTGCCCCTCCGCGTCGGCGAAGCCGGCCTGTGCGTCCAGTGCCGCCCGCATCCGTGCGAGGTCGGCGGGCTCATGGCGCAGCGCGGCCAGCCGGGCGGCCTCCGCCTCCAGCGCGATCCGCAGCTCCAATACGTCGCGGATGCCCGCCCGTTGGACGCCGCGCATGATGTCGCCGGGGTCCGCGGTGGACACGACGAAGGTGCCCTCCCCCTGCCGTGAGCGCAGCATTCCGGCGTGCACGAGCACCCGCACCGCCTCACGGACGGTGTTCCGGCCGACCTGGAGCTGTTCGGCGAGCGCATGCTCGGTGGGGATACGGGACCCCACCGGCCACTCCCCGGCGGCGAGTTGGGACCGCAGGGCATCGACGACGGTGTCCACGAGTGAGCGTCGCCCCGCCGCCTGTAGTGCCATGGCCGTCCCGTCCGTCCATCCATCCGTGTCGATGAGCTCCGGCCCCACCTCCGGGCGGCGGCCGAGCCAGTTGCCCTGTCATCCTACAACTGACGATTTTCTCGTACACGGAAGGGGTGGTGGTAAGGGAAACGCCTGGTGGAGGGCGGGGCGAGGGGTACTACGGCACTACGGCACCACTGCACTGCGTGATCCCCTAGGGCCTGCCCGATGGCTCATGGCCGGGCCGCGGCCCTGACCCATGGCTGACCCATCGGACAGGCCCGCCCTGGGGGACCCCTCACAACCCGATGTCCCGCTCCTGGATGTCCGCCAGGGATTCGCGGCGTACGAGGAGGCGGGCATGTCCCGCGGTGACGGCGACGACCGGAGGCCGGCCGACGAGGTTGTAGCCGGAAGCCATCGAGACCTGGTAGGCGCCGGCCACGGGGACGGCCAGCAGATCGCCGGGGCGGACGTCGGCGGGCAGCGGCACATCGGCGGCGAGCACATCGCCCGCCTCGCAGTGCCGTCCGACGACGGTGACCGGTTCCGTCGCGGCGGCCGCGTCCCGCCCGACCAGCCGCGGCGCATAGCGCACCCCGTACAGCGCGGGCCGCGGGTTGTCGCTCATCCCGCCGTCCACGGCCACGAAGGTCCGGCCGCCGGTCCGTTTGACCGACAGCACCCGGTAGAGGACGACACCGGCCGGACCGGCGATGGCGCGGCCGGGTTCGACGGCGAGCCGGGGCACCGGCAGACCGGCCGCCGCGCAGCCGCGGGCCAGCTCCGCACGGATCCTGGCGCCGAGGGAGGCGAGGTCGAGCGCCGGTTCACCGGGGCGGTAGGCGACGCCGTGGCCGCCGCCGAGGTCCAGCTCGGGCAGGGTGACGCCGTGCTGCTCGTGGATCCGGGCCAGCAGGCCGATCAGCCGTCGTACGGCCGACAGATACGGCTTGACGGTGGTGATCTGCGAGCCCAAGTGGCAGTGCAGCCCGACCAGTTCGAGGCGTGGCTGGCTGAGCACCCGGGCGATGGCGTGCTGTGCGGAGCCGTCGGCGATCGACAGCCCGAACTTCTGGTCGTCCGTGCCGGTCCGGATCTTGGCGTGCCCGCCGGCGGCGATCCCCGGCACGACCCGGATCAGGACCTTCTGCCGGCTGCCCGCCGGGACCGCGGCGGCCAGCCGGGCGATCTCCGAGGTGTTGTCGAGGGCGATCCGGCCGACGCCGAGCCGCAGTGCGGCCCGCAGATCGGCCGGGCTCTTGGCGTTGCCGTGCAGCACCATCCGCGCGGGCGGAAAGCCGGTGGTGACGGCCAGTTCCAGTTCGCCGGCGGAGCAGACGTCCAGGCCGAGGCCCTCCTCCCGCACCCAGTGGACCATGGCGCGGCACAGGAAGGCCTTGGCCGCGTAGTAGACCTCGGCGTCGGGGAAGGCCCGCAGGTAGGCGCGGCAGCGACGGCGTATCTCGTTCTCGTCCAGGACGTAGGAGGGGGTGCCGAACCGGTCGGCCACCTCGGTGAGCGGCACGCCGCCCACGGCGAGGTCGTCATGGCCGAGCGGCGTCGTGGACCCGGGCCAGACGGACAACGGCCCGTCGACGGGCGGCCCTTCGACCGACGGTCCGTCGTCGGACGGCGGCCGGGCGGTGGTGTGCGGCGGGACAGCCACGGCGGCGACCGGTGGCACGCCGGCGACCGGAGGCATGCCGGTGGTGTCCCGTCCGAGCGGGGGCAGAGTGTGGTGACTCATGACGGCTGCCCCCTCAGACGGCCCGTAGGTGGTGACCGCGGGACACGTCGGGGACGAACCCCGGATCGACGGTCAGCGCCGTCACCCCGACAGGTTCGGCCAGCGCCCGCAGCGCGGCCTCGGAGAGCCTGACCCACGGCTGGCCGCCGCCGAGGACCGCGGCGAGCCGCTGGGGTGAGGTGAAGCCGACGGCGGTACGGCCGCCGAGCGGAGTGCGGAACAGGCGGGCCGTGCAGCCCGCGGGGCCCGACCGGACAGGGACGCACAGCAGCCCGGCCGGGACGGGTTCGGCAGGCTCGGGATCTTCCGCGTACAGGGGGTGGGACACGGGTTGCTCCTCGTTCAGAACAGCGGCCCCGGACCGGGGGAAGCGCACATGCCGGGGCTCGCCTCTGACGCTATGCCCGGGATCCGGGGCATTCGGCCGGCCGCTGACGCGTCATTGACGGGTTGTGGGCCCTACTTGACGCGATGCTGCCGCCCGGTGGCCGGTTGTGGGACGGCGGTGACACAGGGGAACCGCCCGCGGGCCCGGCCCGGCCCGGGCGCCTCCCCCTGGCCCGCTCTCCCTGGCCCGCTCCCCTGGACCTTGACACTGTGGAAAGCACTCCACTGGAAGGCGTCATGTTCACCATCGGAGATTTCGCCCGGTACGGCCGTGTGTCGGCCCGCATGCTGCGTCATTACGACGCGCTCGGGCTGCTGCGCCCGGCCCGTACCGACCCCGTCAGCGGCTACCGCTACTACGAAGCGGCCCAGCTTGCCCGGCTCAACCGCATCATCGCGCTCAAGGACCTCGGCTTCAGCCTCCAGCAGGTGGGGGCGATCCTGGCCGAGGAGGTGAGCGTGCCGGAACTGCGCGGCATGCTGCGGCTGCGACGGGCGGAGCTGGAGGCGGCGCTGACGGCGGCGGGTGCGCGCCTGGCCCAGGTCGAGGCGAGGCTCCGGACGATCGAGAGTGAGGGACGCATGTCTGCCGACGATGTGGTGGTCAAGCCCACCGGAACGGTCCTGCTCGCGGAGCTGACCGGAATCGCGGCCGGTTACGGGCCCGAGGACATCGGGCCGGTCATCCAACCGCTCTACACCGAGCTGTGCCGGCAGCTGGAGACGGCCGGAGTGACCCCGGCCGGGCCGGGGCTCGCGTACTACGAGGACGCACCGACGACCGGTCCGGGGAACGAGCAGCCCGCCGGAGGCGGCGAGGGGCGCGCCGGAGGCAGCGAAGGGAGCGCCGGAGGAGGGAGCGGCACCGGCACCACGGCGGCCCCCGGCAATGAAGCCATCGTCGTGCACGCCGGGATGGTGATCACCCGGGAAGCCCTGGACAAGGCCGGTCTCACGGCCGCCGGCGGCGGAGTCGTGACAGCCGGCGTCGACGGTCCCGGCTTCGCGGTCGTCACCCTCCCCGGCCTCGACTGCGCCGCCACGGTGGTGCACCGCGGCCCGATGAGTCGGATCCTGCCGACCGCCCAGAACCTCGCGCACTGGATCGACGCCAACGGCTACCGCTCCGCCGGCTACGCCCGCGAGCTCTACCTGGAGTGCCCACCCGACCAGGAAAAATGGGTCACCGAACTCCAGGAGCCGGTGATCCGGGCCTGAGCTGGGGCGGGGCGTCGCCGAGCCCGGCCGGATGCGACTCCTGGTCCGCCGCCCGGCCACGAGCGCAGCGCCGCTGACGCCCCGGCCCCCGACGCGTCACCCGTCACCTCCGGCTATGTCCCGGCCGGCGCCCTTGCCGCTGTCCGGACATCCGCCGCTCCCGCCGCGGAACGCGTACCGGCCCCCTTGCCGCTGCCCTTGTCGCGCCGGACGAGAGCAAGGACGAGCAGCCCGCCCGCCACCGCCACCACCCCGGACAGCAGCATGATGTCCCGCAGCCCGGAGACATAGGCCGTCCCGGTCGCCGCGCGGGAGGCACCGGGCCGTAGGTGGTGCAGTGACTTGGCGAAGACGGTGCCGAGGACCGCGATGCCCAGCGCAAATCCGAGCTGGCGAAAGGTGTTCACTGCGCCGCTCGCCATCCCCGCCCGGTGCGGGGGCGCCGCGCCGAGTGCCGCCGGGACCAGAACCGGTATCGCCATGCCGATGCCGGCCCCGCTCACCAAGAGCCCCGGGATCAGCGCCGCCCAGCCGCTGCCGTCGTCCAGAAGCGCCCACTGGAGCAGCACTCCGGCTCCCACCAGCAACATGCCGACGCCGACCGGAAGTTGCGGAGCCATGCGCTGCACCCGCCCGCTGCCCAGCGCACCCGCCAGCAGCGACATCAGCGCCATCGGCGTCACCGCCAGACCCGCCTGCACCGGGCTCAGCCGGATGATGTTCTGTGCCCATATCCCCACGAAGGTGAGATAGGGAAATGCCGCGGCCTGGAGCAGCAGTGCTGCCGCCATCAGGGCCGCGAACGACGGCCGGCGCAGCAGCGCCAGGTCGAACAGCGGCCGACCGACCCGCCGCTCGACGAGGATGAACACCGGCAGCGCGAGCGCCGCGGCGCCGAGCGCGGCGAGCGTTCCGGCCTCCGCCCAGCCGTGCTCGCTGCCGCGCATCAGCCCGTAGATCAGCGCGCCCGCAGACACCGTCAAACAGCCGGCACCCGGCCAGTCGATACGGGCGGTGCGGTCGCCGTACGACTCGTGGACCCCGCGCAGGGTGATCCATACTGCGAGAGCACACACCGGCAGGTTCACCAGGAAGATCGCCCGCCAGTTCACATATTCGGTGAGCAGGCCGCCCAATACGGGGCCGATGGCGGCCGCGGCGCTGCTGGTGCCGCCCCAGACGCCGAACGCCACACCGCGGTCCCGTCCCTGGTAAGCGGCCATCAGCAGAGGGGCGTTGGTGGCGAACATCGCCGCTGCTCCCGCGCCTTGCAGGGCGCGGGCCGTGATCAGGACGCCCGCGTTCGGAGCCAGCCCGCATGCAAGTGAGGCGAGCGCGAACAGCGCCAGCCCCGCGACGGCGATCCGGCGCCGCCCGAAGAGGTCCGCAGCCGAACCCGCCACCATCAGCAGCGCGGCCAGTACCAGCGCATAGCCGTCCATCACCCACTGGAGCGAGGTGAGGGAGGCGTCCAGCGCATCGGCTGTCTGCGGTAGCGCGCTGATCACGATCGTCACATCGACCAGCAGCAGGAAGCCGCCCAGGGAGACGGCGACCAGCGGCCACCATTTCCCGGCCGCCTTGCCGCCCGGCTCCCCGTCCGCGCCCGGGGCCCGGGCCCTCACCGCGGTCCCCCGCTCGGGTCTGCTCGGCATACTCATTCCCTCCGCTCGTCCAGCCGGCCCGGTGGCCGGTCGCGCCGCCGGCGCCTACGGGCTGGTCCCTGCGGCCGGCACCTGCTGCCGGCCCTTCGTACCGACGTCACCCTGGGCCCGCGCCGACCGTGCTCCCAGCCATCTGGCTCACGGCGGCGCAATCCGACACGCGCTAGCCTCGAATGGTGAAAATCGACGGGAAGGCCGGCGGAACGACCCAAGGGGGAGGCATCGGCGGCCCCCGCGGCGCCCCCACCGGCTTCGACGCCCTCGACCGCCGGCTGGTGCATGCCCTTCAGCTCGACGGCCGGGCGCCGTTCAGCCGGATCGCGGAGGCGCTCGGGGTCTCCGACCAGACCGTGGCGCGGCGCTACACCCGGCACCGCACCACCGGCGCGATCACGGTGCTCGGGCTGTCCGACGCCCAGGCGGTGGACGAGGTTGAATTGCTGGTACGGGTCCAGTGCACGCCGGACGCCGCCGCCTCCGTCGCCGAGGCGCTGGCCCGCCGCCCGGACACGTCCTGGGTCGGTCTGATGTCCGGCGGCACCGAAATCGGCGCGCTCTGCCGCGCGGCGAGCAGCGAGCACAGTGATGCGCCGCTGCTCCGGAAGCTTTCCCGCACCCCGAGCGTCGTCGGGGTGAGCGCACACTGTCAGCTGCACGTCTTCTTCGGTGGACCCCAGGGCATGATCAGCAAGTCCGGGGCGCTGACCGAGGAGCAGATCGCCCGGCTGAGCCCACCGCCGCCGGACCCGGCCGCCACCCCGGTCATTCTCACCGACGCCGACCGCCGGCTCTTCGATGCCCTCGCCCGCGACGGCCGTGCGCCGTTGGCCGAACTCGCCGCCGTCACCGGCTGGTCGCCCACCACCGTCCGCCGCCGGCTGGCGGAACTGCGCACGGGCGGTGCCCTGTATTACGACGTCGACTACGACCTGCGGCAGTTCGGGTACGGCGTAAGGGTCGCCCTCTGGCTGTCTGTCGCGCCCGCCGAACTCGCCGCCACCGGCGAGGCGCTGGCGAGGCACCCCGAGGTGGCCTTCGCCTGTGCCGTCACCGGGCCGTACAACCTCTTCGCCTCCGTGCTGTGCCGGAACACCGCCGCGCTGTACACCTACCTGACGACCCGGGTCGCGGCGCTGCCCGCTGTACTTGCGATGGAAAGCGCGTCTCTCCTCCGGCACCTCAAGGGGCCGGGGCCGCGGGGCACCGCGCCCGCCCCCACCCCCCGCGGATCCCGCTGATGGGCGCCCTGATGGAGCCTCCGCGCCCCGGGCTACGGAAGCTTCCCGGCAATCCCGTGCTCTGGGTGAAGGAGTGGGTTCGCAGCAGTCCCGGTACGCATATCTGGCTGTTGGTCATCGGCGTCACCAGCCTGGTCATCGCCTCCGCCTCCGAGGGGCTGGGGCAGTTCCTCGTCCACCGCACCAGCAGCAACATCCACGAGCTGAACGAGCATCCGCTGCCGTCGCTGCTGATCAGCGGTTTCTGGATCGAACGCCCCGAGTCCTTCCTGCTGTACGTGGTGATGTTCGAGCTGCTGCACGCCAACGTGGAGCGCTGGACGGGGACCGCGCGCTGGCTGCTGACGGTCGGCGGTGCGCATATCGCCGCCACCCTCGCCAGCCAGGAACTCGTCCTGCTGGCCATCGAGGGGCACCGGCTGCCGCGGTCGATGACCCATGTGGTGGACATCGGCGTCTCGTACGGGCTGGCGGCGGCCGCCGGGGTGCTGACGTACCGGCTGCGGCCCCCCTGGCGCTACGTCTACTTCGGCGGGGTGCTGGTCTTCTTCGGCATTCCGCTGGTGACCGGTGCGACCTTCACCGACTTCGGCCATGCCATCGCGCTGACCATGGGTTTTGCGGCCTGGCCGCTGACTCCGGCGGCGGCCGCCGAGAGGCCGGCGGAGACGGAGGGGACGGAGGAGACGCAGGGGCCGGAGCCCGGCAGGGCGGGCGGGGGGCCGCCCGCGGAGTCCGATCCGTCGGGCGGCCGGGAGAGGCCGGGTGGTCAGAAGAGGCCCGGCGGTCAGGAGAGGTAGAGCCGCTCCAGGACCACCGCGACGCCGTCCTCCTCGTTGGAGGCGGTGAGTTCGTGCGCGACGGCCTTCAGCTCGTCATGGGCATTGGCCATCGCCACGCCGTGTGCGGCCCAGGCGAACATCGGGATGTCGTTGGGCATGTCGCCGAAGGCCAGGGTGTCCTTGGCGGTGACGCCCAGGCGGCGGGCGGCCAGCGACAGGCCGGTGGCCTTCGTCAGGCCGAGCGGCAGCAGTTCGACGATGCCCGGACCGGCCACCGTCACGCCCACCAGATCGCCGGCGACCTGACGCGCGGCCAGTGCCAGCGCGTCGTCGTCCAGGGTCGGGTGCTGGATGTAGACCTTGTTGAGCGGGGCCGTCCACAGCTCGCCGGGGTCGTCCAGCAGGACGTTCGGCAGCGGGCCTTCCTGGACGCGGTAGCCAGGGCTGACCAGCACCTCGCCCTCCAGGCCGTCCCGGCTCGCCGCCAGATGGAGCGGGCCGACCTCGGCCTCGATCTTGGCCAGCGCGAGACCGGCGAGCTGGCGGTCGAGCGTCACCGACGTCAGCAGTCGGTGCTCACCGGCGTGGTAGACCTGCCCGCCCTGTCCGCACACCGCAAGGCCCTGGTACTCCAGGGCGTCGAGGATGTGCCGGGTCCAGGGCACGGCCCGGCCGGTGACGACGATGTGCGCCGCGCCCGTCGCGGTGGCCGCGGCGAGCGCCTGGCGGGTGCGCTCGGAGACGGTCTCGTCGTGGCGCAGCAACGTCCCGTCGAGATCCGTCGCGATGAGTTTGTAGGGCGGCGGAGCAACTGCGCTCACGTGGCGACGGGCTCCAGGATCTCGCGGCCGCCCAGGTAGGGGCGGAGCACCTCGGGGACGCGCACCGAGCCGTCCGCCTGCTGGTGGTTCTCGAAGATCGCCACGATGGTGCGCGGTACGGCGCAGAGCGTGCCGTTGAGCGTCGCCAGCGGCGAGACCTTCTGCTTGCCGTCGACGGTCTCGCGCATCCGGACCGAGAGCCGCCGGGCCTGGAACTCATCGCAGTTGGAGGCCGAGGTCAGCTCGCGGTACTTGCCCTGGGTGGGGATCCACGCCTCGCAGTCGAACTTGCGGGAGGCGGAGGCGCCGAGGTCACCGGTGGCGACGTCGATCACCTGGAAGGGCAGCTCCAGACCGGTCAGCCACTGCTTCTCCCAGTCCAGCAGCCGCTGGTGCTCGGCCTGGGCGTCCTCCGGCGCGACGTACGAGAACATCTCGACCTTGTCGAACTGGTGGACCCGGAAGATGCCGCGGGTGTCCTTGCCGTAGGTGCCGGCCTCGCGGCGGAAGCACGGCGAGAAACCGGCGTAGCGCAGCGGCAGCTTGGCCGCGTCGACGATCTCGTCCATGTGGTACGCGGCGAGCGGGACCTCGGAGGTGCCGACCAGGTAGTAGTCGTCCTTCTCCAGGTGGTAGACGTTCTCCGCTGCCTGGCCGAGGAAGCCGGTGCCTTCCATGGCGCGCGGGCGCACCAGGGCGGGGGTCAGCATCGGCGTGAAGCCGGCCGCCGTGGCCTGCGCGATGGCGGCGTTGACGAGGGCGAGCTCCAGCAGCGCGCCGATGCCCGTGAGGTAGTAGAAGCGGGAGCCGGAGACCTTGGCGCCGCGCTCGACGTCGATGGCGCCGAGCAGCTCGCCGATCTCCAGGTGGTCCTTGGGCGCGAAGCCCTCGGCGGTGAAGTCACGGATCGTGCCGTGCGTCTCCAGGACCCGGAAGTCCTCCTCGCCGCCGACGGGGACGTCGGGGTGGACGAGGTTGCCGAGCTTCCGCAGCAGCTGCTGGGTCTCTTCCTTGGCCTCGTCCTGCGCGGCGTCGGCGGCCTTGACGGCGGCGGACAGCTCACCGGCCTTCTTCAGCAGCGCGGCCTTCTCGTCGCCGGAGGCCTTGGGGATGAGCTTGCCGAGCGACTTCTGCTCGGCACGCAGCTCGTCGAAGCGGACGCTGGACGACCTGCGCCGCTCGTCGGCGGAGAGAAGCGCGTCGACGAGCTCGACGTCCTCTCCACGGGCGCGCTGGGAAGCGCGCACTCGGTCGGGGTCCTCACGGAGCAGGCGAAGGTCAATCACACCCCCAGGCTACCGGGGCCACACCGCGTCACTCGACGCGATATTCCATGGCGCGGCAGTTTGTCCGTTTTGGGGTGTTTATTCCGCTTAGGGGTGGCGGTAGGAAAGCGACGGAAAAGGCGTACGCATTTCAGGGTGTGAGGTGGTCGGTGCGGCTTTCGTGGGGTTCGGGGTGAGGGGTTCGGCGGCTCGGGTCGCCTGTGATCCACTGCGTGGGGGCGGCAGTTGGGCGGGGCCTCGGGTGGGCGTCGCCTGGGGGCGCGGAGCGCGGTTATCCCCCGGGATTCCCCCGGTTGTCCACAGGCGCTGGGGGTTTCTGGATTGTTATCCACAGCCTGTGTGTGAGATCTGTGGAAGTCGGAGGAGATCATTCCGCTCCCGAAATGCTCAGCTATGGATTCCCTGTACAAACCCCGTTCACGCACTCTTTCGTGTGGGATTGCCTCGCCCTAAAGGATTGATCACCTGAATTGTGCTGACGCTGCCCGACGTGGGGTGCTGTGGAGTGATGTGCGGTCAGTAGGGCGATTTGTCGACTCTGTCCGATTCTCATGTCGACTTACCCACAGGTCGAGAACCGGGCCTGTGGATAACTTTGTGGATAACCCACAGCGCTGCCAAAGGCCCAGGTCGTGCCGTTTCGCAGGGACCCGTGGCCGGGCTCGCGCAGCGGTGCGGTGGCCGCTCAGCCCCGCCCGTCCAGGCAGCGCGCCAGCCAGTCCGACGCCTCGGTGAACGCCGCGTCCGTCATCTCCCGGCGCACGGTCGGCGGCACTTCGTCCGCCCGCGGGTACGAGCCGAGGAACCGCACCTCGCGGCAGACCCGCTTGAGCCCCATCAGGACCTCGCTGACCCGGCGGTCGGTGAGGTGTCCCTCGCAGTCCACCGAGAAGCAGTAGCGGCCGATGCCCTCGCCGGTCGGCCGGGACTCGATCCGCATCATGTTCACCCCGCGGCCCGCGTACTCCTGGAGCAGTTCCAGCAGCGCACCGGGGTGGTCCTCGGCCAGCCACAGCACCACCGAGGTCTTGTCCGCGCCGGTGGGCGCGGCGGGCCGGGCCGGGCGGCCCACCAGCACGAAGCGGGTGGCCGCGTTCTGCGCGTCATGGATGTCGGTGACCAGCGGCTCCAGGCCGTAGGGCGCGGCCGCGAACTCGCCCGCGAACGCGCCGTCGTAGCGGCCCTCCTGCACCAGCCGGGCGCCATCGGCGTTCGAGGCCGCCGACTCCCATACGGCCTCCGGGAGTTGGGCCGCCAGCCACTTGCGCACCTGCGGCTGGGCGACCGGGTGCCCGGTCACCGTCTTCACCTCGCTGAGCGACGTACCGGGGCGCACCAGCAGCGCGAAGGCGATCGGCAGCAGCACCTCGCGGTAGATCATCAGCGGCTCGCCGGCGGCGAGTTCGTCGACGGTGGTGGTCACCCCGCCCTCGACGGAGTTCTCGATCGGCACCAGCGCCGCGGCGGCCTCACCGGCGCGCACCGCGTCCAGGGCGGCGGGCACCGAGACCATCGGCACCAGCTCGCGGGTGGCCGCCTCGGGCAGGCTGCGCAGCGCGGCCTCCGTGAAGGTGCCCTCGGGACCGAGATAGGTATAGCGGCTGGCCGACATGGTCAGGACTCCCTCGCGTAACTGCGGGGGCACCCCGCCGATGTACTCCCTGCCCTGCCACGATAACCGGCCCGTCCGGTGCCCGGACCGGACTTCCGGAGCGGACGGTTTCCGGGACGGGTCCTGGTTCGGGGCCGGGTGCAGGGCGGGCCCGGCTCCGGGGCCGGTTTCCGATCCGGGCCCGGGTTCCGGGCAGCTCCCGGGCGGGCCGGTTCCTCAGCCCTCCAGCAGGGGCCGGCCCACGTAGCCGCCCGGCTCCGCGGCCGGCGGCACCGCGAACAGTCCGCTCGCCTCGTGTCGCAGGAACGGCGACAGCGCGTCCCCGCGGTCCAGCTTCCGCTGGATCTGGGTGAAGGCCCGCAGCGGATCGGCCTGCCAGCAGACGAAGAGCAGCCCGGCGTCCGGGGCGCCGTCCTCCCGGAACCCGTCATGGAAGGAGAACGGGCGGCGCAGCAGCGCGGCGCCCTGATTGGACGCCGGCGCCGCGATCCGCGCATGCGCATTGGCGGGGATCACCGGCAGCCCGTCGGAGCCGGTCGCGTCCAGCCGCATCGGGGTGGTCTCGGAACCGCCGGTCAGCGGGGCCCCGTTGTCCTTGCGGCGCCCGATGACCTTCTCCTGCGCGTGCCGGGAGCGCTTCTCCCAGTCGTCCAGCAGCATCCGGATCCGTCGGACGACGGCGTACGACCCGCCGCGCATCCAGGCCTGGTCGGCATCGCGCCCCACGAAGATCCGCTCGTCGAAGTCCTTGTCCGAGGGCTTGGGATTGTTGGTGCCGTCGATCTGGCCCATCAGATTGCGGGCGGTCCGCGGCCGCGCGGTGGCGCCCGGGGTGCGGTTGAAGCCGTTCATCTGCCAGCGCAGCCGGGCACTGCCGGCCGCGTCCTTCTGCAGCGCACGCAGCGCATGGAAGGCGACCAGGGCGTCATCGGCGCCGATCTGGATCCACAGGTCGCCGTTGCTGCGCCTGGGGTCCAGCGCATCGGCGGAGAAGTCCGGCAGCGGGTCGAGCTGGACGGGGCGCCGCTTCGTCAGCCCCGTACGGTCGAAGAAACTGTGCCCGAAGCCGAAGGTGACGGTCAGCGAGGACGGGCCCGCGTCGAGCGCGACCCCCGTATCGGCGTCCGGGGTGCGCCCGGCCATCAGCTCCTCGGCCGTCCGCGACCAGCGGCGCAGCAGTGCGGCCGCGGTCTTGCGGTCCGCGTCCGGCGCCAGGTCGAAGGCGACGAGATGGCCGGTGGCCTGGAGCGGGGTGGTGATCCCCGCCTGGTGTGTGGCGGATGCCTTCCGGAACGCCACCTCGGTCGAGCCGATGCTGGTCAGAGCGGTGGGGGCGGTGTCCTGCGCGGCGCTGACCGCGAGCGCGCCACCGGCCCCGCCGACGACCAGCCCGGCCGCCCCCGCCGCGCCGACGGTGCCGAGCAGCCGGCGGCGGGAGAGCTCCGGGGCGGGGGACGCGCCGGTTTCGGGGGCCGGTGCGGTGGCCGGTGCGGTGGCCGGCGCCGGGATGCGTCCGCCGCCCTGCCCGCCGGTCCGCGTGCCGGGATTCCCCTTGCCGGTGGCCTTCTGAGTGGCCTTCTGGGGGGCCTTCTGGGGGGCCTTCTTGCCGGAGGTCTGCTTGCTCATCAGCCGATCTTCACGTTCTTGATCTCGGTCACCTGGTCGATGTCGGAGGTCCGGACGACCAGCGACAGCTGCCACTGCCCGGGGACCGGCAGCCGGACCCCGCTCGCCCGCCAGCGGCCCTTGCCGACCTGCCGGGGAACGGCCGGGAGCGGCCCGAGCTTCTTGGCCTTCTGGGTGAAGGAAATCTTCACCTCGGGGACGTCCATGGCCTTGCCCGACGGATCGGCGAGCCGCAGTTGCAGCGTATTGGCGGCGGTGCTGCTCCCTGGGGCGAGGTCGACGCGGGCGGTGCCCTTGCCGTGCGGGCCGCCGGTGTCGAACGGGATGGTCAGCGCCTGCGGCCGGGCGGTCGTGGAGGTCGTGGCGGACTGTCCGCCCGAGGCGGCCTTGACCGCCTCTTCGGTACGGGCCGGTTCGGTGGCGGTCAGCACCGTGGTCACCACGAGCACGACGGCCGCGACCGCCGCCTCGGCCAGCACGGACCGGCGCAGCCCCAGCCGCTCCGGATCGGCATCGCGCTCCCGCTTGGTACGCGCACTGTCCAACGCGGCCTGCTGGCGGGCGAGTTGGGCGGCACGGGCGGGTCTGGTCGTGGTGCTCGTCGGGATCGCCTGGGTGTCGCGCCGGTGGACGGGCCGGCTGGCGGAGGTGCCGG